>JAHELX010000276.1 GCA_024643945.1 Anaerolineales bacterium | reverse complement strand
ACCAGCGCTTGGGCGTCTCCAGGTCGACAATCAACAGAAAGGGGCTGACCAGTGACCCCAAGAAGGCCAGGTAGCGCCCGGAACGTACTAGCGACCGGTCCTCCTCCCCGCCCAGGAGATCGAGCACGGTGGCGATGAATTGAGCTGCGCTGGACAGGCCTCCAACAAAAAAGTAGGCGGCAATCGGCCAGCGATAGTGGCTGGGCTTGAGCGCCGGCATTCCGTAGTAAGTTTCTTCCCGGTGCGATGGGGACGTGCCATTACCGCGGCCATTGCTGGGACCACTCTGCCGGCTATAGGCTACTCTTTGATCCGTCATGATGCTTCTCCTTTCAGCAACTACTCGTTGCGCCCAGCGGCGAAGGCCACGGCTGCGGCCAGGCCGAGGCTAACCATCGTCAGCATGCCGGTGATCAGGCCGGTAAAGACCCGACTGGCCGGCAGCACCGGCTCCTGGGGCAGGTTGTACACCTCCGGGCGGTCCAGCAATAGGAAGAAGGCGTGCAAGCTTCCGATCCCGCCGGTAGATCCTGGCCCTTCGACCACACCGTACAGGTAGGCATTTTCCACCCCCTGGGCATGCAACTCGTCCACCCGGCGGCGGGCGCGCGCTTGCAGCTCACTTACCTCCCCGAACTGAATGGAGTTGGTGGGGCATGCCTTGGCACAGGCGGGCTCCAGGCCGCCCTTTAGCCGGTCATAGCACAGGGTACACTTGTGTGCCTTCCCATCCCTTTCGTTGGTAGCGATGACGCCGAAAGGACAGGAAGGCACGCAGTACCCGCAGCCGTTGCAGATATCTTGCTGAACGACCACGGTACCGAACTCGGTGCGGAACAGGGCGCCCGTCGGGCAGGCTTCCAGGCACCCGGCGTGCTCACAGTGCTTGCACACGTCGCTCATCATCAGCCAGTTGCTTTGAAAGGGCTTCATAAGCATAGCTCGCCCCTTACCCTGCTCGCTGATCTTTTCGACGAAGGCGACGTGACGCCAGGTTGTGGCGCTCAAGGACCGTGTGTTGTCGTAGCTCATGCCGGTCAGACCGATATCATCGGCAGGGAGAGTGTTCCACTCCTTGCAGGCTACCTCGCATGCCTTGCAACCGATGCATACACTGGTATCGGTGAAGAAGCCATAGTTGCGACCCGGCACAATTTTCACACCGGCTGTCAACTCAGACTCGTCTGGAATCACACTGGAGAGAAGGGATTGGGTGTATTCCAGCGCTCGTGGATGGATAGGTTGGGTTGCCATTGCTTACCTCCTTTCCAGGCGTCCCTTACGAAGGTTGCAAGTAAATGCCTTACCTTCGTGGATTGTGGTATTGGGATCGCCGACGATCGCCGAGAGCGTGTTCGCGATGTCGCCGGTGGCATAGCCCTGCCAGCCAAAGTGCCAGGGCATGCCGATTTGGTAGACACGTTGGCCCGCGATCTCGAAGGGGCGCAGGCGTTGAGTGATGAGGGCACGGGTCTCGATCTCCCCGCGCGCGGTCGATATGACCACCCAGTCGAGGTTGTTGATCCCCTTTTCCTCCGCCAACTCAGGTGGGATTTCGGCAAAGCCTTCTGGCTGCAGTTCGGCCGTGGAGGGGACCATACGCGTCGGGATAGCGCCAGAGTGATGCTCAGTCAGCCGGTAGGTGGTAATGACATACGGATAGCGGGGGTCTCCGACCGGGTGATACGGATTGTCGTCGCGCTCCCACTTCTTGGCGACCGGGTTGTCCTGCTGCTGGTAGAATGGGTTCTTCAGCGGCGATTCAACCGGCTCGTAGTGGGTGGGCAATGGCCCATCCTTGAGCCCGGACGGCACGAAGATGGAACTCTTACCGTCCGCCACCATGATAAAGGGGGATTTGCCGTCGATCGCATCCATGCCTGTTGGTTCTTGTGACCAGTCGGGGGTGTAATCCGGCGCCTTCTTGAGACTGAAGTCGGGGATGTCGTATCCAACCCATTTTCCCTGCGAGGCATCCCACCAGATGTACCGCTTCCGTTCAGACCACGGCTTGCCCTCAGGATCAGCCGAGGCACGATTGTAGATGACGCGCCGGTTGGCCGGCCAGGCAAAGCCCCAGTTCAAGTGAGTGCCGGGGCCGTCAGGACCGTCAGCTTGCCGCGAACGTGATAGGTTTTGCTCATTGGTGGGATAGACGCCGGTGTAGATCCAAACACCACAGGCTGTGGACCCATCGTCTTTAAGATCAGCAAAGCTGGCGATTTGGTTGCGCTCCGGCCAGGTATAGCCGTTGATCTCCTTGAGCACCGCTTCGGCCGAGCAGTCCTCCAGAGGACCGATGGCCGGATAATCCCAGGTCAGGTTCTTGATCGGGTCGTCTTTGGGATCCGTACTGTCTGCGTAAAGCGCCTTCAGCCGCCGCCCCAGGTGGTAAACAAACCACAAATCAGACCGGCTGTCACCGGGGGGCTCGACCACCTTGTCGTGCCACTGGATCAGCCGGTGAGTGTTGGTGAAAGTCCCTTCTTTTTCGCCTGGCAGCGCCGCCGGTAGCAGAAACATCTCAGTCTTGATGTCTTCTGGTCGTAGTTCGCCGCGCTCAACCTCTGGCGATTTGTACCAGTAAGAAGCCGTTTCGCTTTCGAACATATCCCGAACGACCATCCACTCCAGCTTAGGCAACGCCATGCGGATCAGGTGCGTATTATGGCCGCCGATCACCGGGTTCTGACCCATGAGCAGCAGGCCGCGGATGGTGCCATCCTGTATGGCGAGAGTCATCGGCAGTTGTGAGTGGTCGCCGGTAATCTTAGGAATCCACTGGTAGCCCCATTCATTGTCTGGAGTGGCGTTGTCGCCGTACCAGGCACGGAACAGGCTGATGGCAAACTTGGGGAAGTTGTTCCAGTATCCAGTAGGACAGTTTTCGGTCTCAAGGAAGTCCTGCAAGGTGCCATGCCGCTTCAATGCCTTGGGTTGGGGCAGATAGCCGGGTAACATGTCATAAAGACTTGGAATGTCGGTACTTCCCTGAATACTGCAGTGGCCGCGCAACGCCAGAATACCGCCGCCCGGCCGGCCGATGTTGCCCAGTAGCGCCTGGATAATGGCCGCGGCGCGGATCATCTGTACCCCGGTGGTGTGATGCGTCCAGCCCACCGCGTAACACCAGGCCCCCGTTCGATCCGGGCCAGTGTTGCGGGTGAGCACTTCGGCCACCTTGAGGAAGGTTTCCTTCGGGCAGCCGGTGACTCGTTCCACCATTTCAGGCGTATAGGCTGCATAGTGACGCCGCAGGATCTGATAAACACAGTTCGGGTGCTGGAGTGTCTCGTCGATCTGCGGCGGTCCCTTGGTCAGTCGTTGCACTTTCTCGCTATATGCCTCACCCGTGTTCACGTAGTGTTCGGCCAGGGAAGAGGGAATGACGTGGCCTTTATACTGCCAGGTACTATACTCGTAGGCACGCCTGTCTTCCTCCCATCCGGAGAAGAGACCGTCGAGCTCGCTGGTGTCCTTGAAGTCATCCTCGATGATTGTTGCGATGTTGGTGTAGTTGAGAACGTACTCTTTAAACCAAAGGTCGTTTTCCAGGATATAGTTGATCAGCCCGCCCAGGAAGGCGATGTCGGTGCCGGCTCGGATCGGGGCATAGATGTCGGCCACAGCGGACGTGCGGGTGAAGCGGGGATCGACGTGAATGAGCGTTGCGCCTTTTTCCTTGGCCTGCATCACGAACCGAAAAGCAATCGGGTGATTTTCGGCCATGTTCGAACCCATGACGGTCACGCAGTCGGCATTGGCCACGTCCCATTGGGCGGTGGTGGCAGCGCCTCGGCCAAAGCTTGTGCCCAAACTGGGCACCGAGGAGCTGTGTCAGACACGGGCCTGGTTTTCTATCCAGACCATGCCCAATCCGCCAGCGTATAGTTTTTTGATCAGGTAGTTCTCTTCGCAGTCGAGGGTAGCTCCGCCTAAGGAAGCAATCGCCATCGTGTGGTTGACTGTGGTGCCGTCCGGCAGCTCGCGCACAAATGTCTCATCCCGAGTCTGCTTGACGAGTTGAGCGATGCGATTCATAGCCCAATCGAGCGGCCGTTCTTCCCAGTGGTCGGAATAGGGGGCGCGGTACTGGACCGTGGTGAGTCGCTTTGGGTTGACCATCCAGCCGAAGGTGGCCGAGCCCTTCGGACAAAGGGTACCCTGGTTGATCGGGTTACGCGGGTCGCCCTCAATATGGATGACCTGGTTGCCTTTGGCATAGACAAGTTGCCCACAACCGACAGCACAATAGGGGCAGATGCTGGTGCCGACTTTATCGGCCTCCTCCAGGCGAGGTCGCCACGTGCGCGATCTTTCGCTTTCCGCCGCTTTGCCCAGCGGATCCTCGCCCATCAGTTGTCTGGGTACGGACCATTCCCGCAGAAATGCAGCGGCCTCGTCCCGAATGGATTTGACTGAGTTCGTCATTGAGCTTGCTCCTTTCCCAAGGGTGATCGGTGAGCAAGTTCGGGCTTGCCCGCTGATCACGCATAATCTAACCGAGTGGGTAATGCTGGGCTCCAGGTTTGGCCCCGGGATCGATTTTGCCCTTTACTATATCTTCATTGTGGTCTCTCTTTGTCTTGTCACATCGTCTCCTTTAGCCTCTACAATTGTCTGCACGGTATCCACAATGCTATCCACTGCTTCTGCCACTTCAGGCGAGAGTCGGGCATCAACGGCATTGTTCGCCGGCTGAATGCAGAGCATGGCCACCTCGCAATCCAGTTCGGCGATCAGAAACCTGGCAAGGACGCGCGGGGACAGGGTATGCGTCGAAGCACTGATCCCGCCCGTCTCGTTCCAGGGCAACCAGCGTATCGCGCCCGGCGCCTCGTCCATCTGCGCAGCGTCAACAAGCAGCACGACGTCGGGCTTGAAGCGGCGCAGTGGTCCCGTCTGATTTTCCGGCACCGAGCCAGCATCGATGACCAGCCAGTGTCCATCGCCGCCCAGGGCTCTTTGCAGGGCACGGGCTACGGCGAGCCCGGCCGCGTCGTCGCCGCGCAGCTCGTGGCCCATGCCCAACACGGCGATGCGCGGAACCGAACCATGCGCTTTATTGCCCTTGATCCTCTGGCTCAACGAGGCCTGCCAGGACGGCTTTGACATCCGCATCCTCTCCATAGTGAATGTCGAACGGTTCCTTGCACAGCGCAGCCAGCTCCCATTGCTCGTTCGACATGGACAGAGCGCCGCGCGCGCAACTATTGACACACTGGGCGCAGAACAGACACCGGTCGACACGATAGTGCAACACAAATCGCTTTGCTTTTCGGTCAAGGATATACAACTCGATAGCCTCGGCCGGACAATCCCGGGTGCACAGCTCGCAGCCGGTGCACTTTTCCGGGTCCCAGGTTAGCATACCCCGCAAGCGGGCCGGCACCGGCTGTCGCTCAAATGGGTATTTCTCTGTGACGGGCGGGTGCACCAGCGACGTCAGAACGTCTTTCAACATCGTTGCGAAATTCATAGTGGTAGATATCTCCCCAAGATCGTCACGAACCACTGGACCAGAACCAGCAGCACGCCATAGCGCCACCACAGGCCGACCGTCTGGTCAATGCGCAACCGGGCAAAGATGGTCTGCAACACGGCCAGCACCAGCAGGAGCATAAGGGTCTTCACCAGAAAGATCAGCACCGAGGCGGCGAATGGAAGTGTCGGACTGGCCAGCCCGCCCAGGTAGAATGCGGCTATCAGCGCCAGCCCGACCACCAACTCGATGTCTTTGGCAAAGCGGAAAAAGGCCAACCCTCGCCCGCTGTACTCGGTCAAAGCGCCGGCCACGATCTCGGTTTCGGCCTCCGGCGCGTCGAAAGGGGGCAGTTCCAGCTCCCCCATCAGACCGACCAGCGTCACCCCAAAGCCGATCGGTTGCGTGAGCACCAGCCAGCGGTGGCTGGCAAAGGCCGCGATCTCGCTGATCTGCCACGAGCCGGCCACGAGGGCGGGCCCCAGCAGGCCCAACAGAAAGGGCGCTTCGTACGAGAAAAACTGGGTCAGCACCCGCGTCGCGCCTACCAGCGAGAACCGGTCGGCGTTGCTGGCGCCGGCCAGGCCAATGCACATCGTCGGCAGGCCCAGTAAGTACACCGTGACGATCAGGTCGCCGCTGAAGCTGTAGGAAGATCCCAGGCCAAACAATGGCACGTAGAGCGCGGCGGTCAGCACGCCGGCCAGGGCCACGACGGGCAGGCCGTGGAACAGCACGGCCATAGCCTGCTCCGGTACCACCTCGTCCTTGGCCAACAGCTTGATCAGGTCGGCCAGCGGCTGAAACCAGGGCGGGCCCAGCCGGTTCTGGAGACGGGCCACCAGCTTGCGATTGACCCACTCATATCCCAGGGCAACCATCCCCAAGACCAGGCCACTTGGAAAGATGGCTAATGCAATCAGGTCCTTGATGCTTGCCATCGGTAATACTCAATCCCATATCTTCGCAGATCTTCCCACATCCAGTCACGGCGTTGGGCAATACCGGTCCGGATGCTTACCATGCGGTCGTTGCACGAAAAGCAGGGATCGACCCCCGCCAGGATCATGGGCACATCGGCCAGTTGGCATCCGACTACTGTGGACAGCACCGCCCCCCAATTGGCCAGCGTGGGGGTGCGTACCTTCACGCGCTCTGGTTTGTCGCCGCCCTGGCTCTTGATAAAGTAGTACAACTCCCCTCGCGGCGCCTCACCGCAACTGACAGTCTCGCCCTCTCGGATATTGCGCCGCACGTGAGTTGCCAGGTCGCCTGCCGGCAAGTTCTGCACGAGCTCGCGGATGATCCGCAGGCTTTCAAAAAGCTCCTTGATCCGCACCACGAAGCGGGCCAGCAGATCACCTCCTGACTCGACGACGAGGTTCACTGGAAAGTCGGGATAGGCAGCATACGGCGCATCCAGACGCAGGTCACGCGCCACACCCGACGCGCGCGCTGTCGGCCCCACTGTACCCAGCCGCTCCGCCTGCTCTTGCGTCATCGTGCCGATATCCTTAGTCCGCATCAGGAACGATTCGTCCGTCGTGACCACGTCCAGATAATGCTGCAGACGTTTTTCCAAGAAATCCGCGCCGTTCAGAATCGCTTCGGTCTCTTGTTCGTCGATGTCAAATTTGACGCCGCCCAACAGGTTCGCCGAGTAGTTAACGCGGTTGCCGGAGAGCCCCTCCAGCAGATCCATGACGGTCTCCCGGTCGCGCCAGGCGTACATAAAGAGCGTGTCAAAGCCGGCCTCATGGGCGCCCACGCCGAACCAAAGCATGTGGCTGTGAACGCGCTCCAACTCGGCCATCAGCGTCCGGATGGCCTTGGCCCGTGGCGGGACCTCTACACCTGCCAGTTTCTCCACGCCCTGGCAATAGGTCATCGCGTGAATGTGGGAACAGATGCCACAGATCCGTTCCAACAGATACAGATTCTGAATCCAGGTACGCCCTTCCGTCGCTTTCTCTATTCCACGGTGCGCATAACCCAACCGGGCCGAGGCGCTGGTGACGATCTCGCCATCGACGCTGAACTCAAAGTGCCCCGGTTCCTTCAGAGCCGGGTGCTGCGGGCCGATGGGGATGACGAACCGTTCTGGCTTTTCGTCGGTTTCTGTCGTTCGCTCACTACTCGTGCCCTGGCGCGCCGCCTGCTCCGGGTCAAAATCTTTGCGCAGCGGGTACACACCCTCCGGCCAATCATCGGCCAGGAAGAGCTTGCCGTGATGAGGCATTCCGACCACCTCCACGCCGAACATCTCCGCCATTTCGCGCTCGAGGAAGCTGGCCGACGGGATAATGCCGCAGATGCTGGGCAAGGAGGCCGAGTCTCGCCGCG
>JAHELX010000275.1 GCA_024643945.1 Anaerolineales bacterium | reverse complement strand
TCGCGATACAAGACGCACGTCCTTATGCCCAATGCATCCCAAAATTCCGAGTGGTGAGGGCAACGTGTCGCTCAATCTCCTCAGAAATTCCATGGATGGGTATTATATGTGCACAGACGTGACATCATATTCTAGTTGATTCAGAAGGGATTGTCAAAAGATTGTCCGTTGTTGGAGGGAATGCGCAACACTTGTCCTGGGTGAATGCGACCCGGGTCCTCTAGCAGGTCACGATTAGCTTCGAAGATGGCGCGCCAGTAGCGCCGGTCACCATAGACCTTGAGGGAAATACCGGTAAGGGTGTCGCCCGGCTTGACAGCATACGTCTCGTTGGCCGGAGGTTGGGGAGATTCAGGTGGGGCGACCAGGAAGCGGCGCCCTTGAGCCGCCATGTCGTTGAGCAATTGTTTGGTGGCAGCTATGTTGTCCCCAGCGACTCGCTCTACCAGGCGCGCGCCCCGCGCCTGGATGGCCTCCAACTGCGCGTCGCTCACGCCTTCTGCCCCCCCCACCACCGTGACGTAAGGCCAGCGGCCAGCCACCCCGTCGGGGGCAAACGTGAAGTCAGGAGCAAAGCGCCGGATGTAAGCTAAGGCTGCGTCCAGGTGAAGGTCAGAGTCGGCCAAGACCAGCACGTGCTCGCCGGGGCCAGGTTGAGGCTCTTCGACATCGTCCACCAGCGCGTGGATGGGACTGGTCGCGCCCGGTGTCAGCACGTAGGTTACGCCTGGCAGGACATGCCAGGTCGGATCTTGCGTGGTCGCAAATCGCTTAAGTTCCAGGCGCCTGTTAGCTTGCCGCTGATAGAGCACCACCTCGCGTGCGCGCTCCCAACCAGGGACCAGATCATCCGGCCCCAGCGTCACGTATCCCTGGCTGGTTGCATCGAGAATAATCTCCTGGCCCCTCCAGCGCACAAAGAGGTGCGCCGGCCGATTGCTCTGACTCTGCCATACAACCGCGCCGTCTTGGTAAGATCCACCGCCGACCACCACGTTCGCCAGCAGTGTATAGCGATAAGCCAGGCCAGTATTGGCGTCCCGGATCAGGCGAGTGGTGCCTGGGGGCGGCGAATCACTCCAGAGTTCAGCCAGGCGCAAGATCAGGTCTCGCACTGGTTTGGGCTCATCCCCCAATCGAAAAACGCCCAAGTTCGATTCCTGTGGGTTATGGTCGGCATCGGCCATGTCATTCAGCACCCACTTGAAGCCTCCAGCCAATCCCTCCGCCTGCAAACCACAAAGCAGCGCCGCCTCATAAAGGGCAGTCAGCGACGGGTCTACCGGCTGTGATCGCTCGGGGCTAGGACCACTGGCATTGGAATAGCCAAATTCCCCCAGGACGATAGGATGGTCGGGGAAGATACGCCGCAATCCTTGTAGATAATCCAGCGTCTGGCGCAGGCCAGCAAGGCTGCGTGCGCTGTAGTGGTGGAATTGTTGGAAATCAAGAGCGCGATTGGCGGGCAGTCCGGCGAAGTGGGGCCAATGCCAGCCAATGGTGACCGGGTGCTGGGAGTCAGAGGCGCGCAACGGGTCCAGGCAAGCCGTCAGCCAGGCGGCAAGGGTAGCATCCATTACGTGGATCAAGTGTCGCCACTGGGCAGCATCGGGCGAGGTGATGTAACGCAGCAAATCTCCGTTCCCCTGTTTGCCCCAATTGGTGGCTGCTCGATCGAACTCTAAGAAGAGACGCAATGCGTTGGCGTAATAATAGGCCAGATCAGAGGAGAGATGGAGAGGAATACGACGATCTCGCTGCATTAGTTCAGCCTCACTCCGGCTGACCCGCTGGCCATAGTGCTGGATAAGGGAATCAGTCTGCACTGGGGCATGGATTCCCTCCGGGTAGCGAGCGGCGACAATATCGTAGAAGACCGGCTTATTTTCCAGTTCGTAGCCGAGCAAGACCGGCGAGCCTCGCAGGTGGTCGCCAATAGCCGCATTTAGATCAGCGACCGCAGCCAGATCCAGGTTGTGGACATCATTCAGCACCAGCAGCACGGCCAGGTTGGCACGCTCAGCCTCGTCGAGCACACGATCGAGCTTGTCGAAGTTGCCAGCGTGGAGTTCAGCGTCCAGCGGCTGCTGTACGAAGATGCGGATGGCGTTAAACCCACTGCTTTGGGCCTTGTGCAGGTCGTGGGCGATCAGATCCAGGTCAAAGAGAGAGTCCTCCCACATCCGCCGGGTGCGGTCGAAGTGCCCTTCATAGTTCACGCCCACCAGAAAAAGAGGTTGTCCATTCAAATCGAGCACATGCTGCCGATTTTTGGTAACAGTCAGAACTGCCATAACCCTCTCTCCGAGTTGTACCCACGTACGGGTAGTATAGCAGGCGCTACTCCCACCCCAAACCTACGGGACACCGCCACACTCATCAACGGTTTACCTGCCTGTTTCACGCCCGCCGGAAATCAAGCAACTGTCCTTATTGTCTGTTATATTCAGCGTAACTACTCAGCCAGGCCTCCCTCAGGTTGCCAAGAAAGGCAATTCTGCATCTCAAATCTCGAACAAGCTGACGATCTCAACTATAAACCGGCCGAACCGGAGGGAGGCTGAGCAGTCACTTTAAAGTTCTCTTAAGCTGCACTTTAGCTAAATATAAGGACAAAGAGACAGCTTTTGGCTATAATGAATATGAGATTTACCATTGTCGCCGGGTGACTCGCCCAGAAGGATCTTCGTATCAGGCGCATCACGTACGCTTCTTGAGCCGAATGTTGCAGTTTCATTATACATGATTTGCCTTGGTAGGCGAAATCGGGGTTGACAGAACGACTAGGCAATTTGGCGGATAGGAGCGAAGCTGCAAATACGTCATGTGCTGACGTCGCTTATAGCCATTAGTCCGATGCCAAAAGCAGCCCAAGACGATATAATAGAGGTATAGCGTAGGGACAGAAAGGCTGATTGCCATGAAGAAGATAAAAGCTTTGAATCTGATCGTGAGAATTGGGCTGTTTACCCTCATTCTGAGTCTGGGCACTATGGCCGCGCTGGTGACGGGCGAGACACAGGGATTAGCTCTGTCCGACCTGTCTAGCGCGTCGGTGCGGGCGGTGGCCACGGACGCTTCGGGCGAGGTATTATACGCCGGACTGGTCGGCGGCCCGCAGCCAACTGGCATCTATCGCAGTGACGACAACGGGCGCACCTGGCAGATGGTCAGTTCTGGGCCGGGCGTGGCGGTTAACGCTCTGGCTGTGCATCCTGCCAACGATGCAGTGCTCTACGCCGGCACCTCGGGTGGTCCAGCCGCCACGACCTATAGCCTGTGGCGGAGTGTCAATGGCGGTCAGAGCTGGCACAGCTTTACTCTGGGCCTGCCGGCAGATGCTTATGGAATGATCCCCACCGTTACGGCATTGGTCATAGACCCTAATCAGCCGGAGATGCTCTATGTGGGGACCGACGGACAGGGAGTGTATCGCTTCGATGAGGGGCGACATAGCTATGACCTGATCGGCGGTGTTTCGCTGTATAACGCCCACGTCAATGGCCTGGTGATTGGTCCCGACGGCCGGGTGTACGCGCTGACCAGTGATGGCCTCTTCGTGAGTGACGGCAATGCCTGGCAGAAGCTTGAGTCGCTGCCTGAACTGGCGGTGAGCCTGGCTGTGGCTCCTGGCGATCCGCAAACACTTTACGCGGGAAGTGCCTCAACCGGTGCTTATCGGGCAACAGATGGCGGTCAGACCTGGGAACAAATCAGCACTGGATTGGATATGATCCCCGGGGTTGCTCTGCGCGTCACCGCGCTGGCGGCGGATGAGCAGGACCCGAAGCACGTGGTTGCGGCCACCGCCTATGGCGTGGGCAGCAAGATTGCGCCCGGAGATATCTATGAGAGCACCGACGCCGGGCTCAACTGGATCAAGCTGGCCGAGGCAGATGGCGTAGTGATGAATCTCACCTTCAACCGGGGCCTCGTCTACGCCGCTACGACCCAGGGCCTGGCTCGCTATGGGGAGCCGACTGTGACTTCGCCGGTAATCTCCCTGCCAGACCTGCGCGCGCTGGCCAATCCTACGGGCGTGCAAGTGCTCATTCTGGTTCTGACGGCTGCCTTGGCCGGGCTGGCATTGGTGGGTCGGAAGGAATGGATGCCAGGCCGCAGCCAGGCCGCAGCGTAGGTCAAGTAAAAGTCGAGGGTCGGAAATCAGGCAGCGGGACGACAGAAGAAGTTTTCATCCTGGTTTCTTGATCACCGTTACGTGATAGATAGGTGCGAGGTAGCAAAATGAAAGCGTTAAAATTAGTCGGACTGGGCGTCCTCATTTGGGGACTGAGTTTGCTGTGGCCGGAGGTCAACCAGGTGCTCACGCTCTGGGTGACGATTGGCATAACTTTGGGACTGGGGGCGCTGGCATTGGCCTATATTTTCATCCAGCGTCTCGGCCATCAACACAATAGTGGTGATGCTGGACAGGATCATCGCTCCCGCCCGATACCAGTAGTTGTAACTCGTTAGCCCTCAGGCACTATATCGGAAAGACAACAGGCCGGGTTATCCACACCCGGCCTGTTACTTTAGCAGGACTACCACGTCTCACGCCGAAAATTTCTATCTCCTGGTCGCCCTGCTACAATCCCAAAATCATCCGCGCCACAGTGAAGTAGATGAACAACCCGGTGGCATCGACCAGCGTGCTCATCACCGGCCCGGAGACGACGGTCGGATCAATGCCCAGCCGGGCAGCCAGCAGTGGCAATAGCGAACCGACGCCAGTCGCCCACAGCACAATTCCCATGATAGACGCCGAAACAGTCAGAGCCAACCCTGGTTCAGATTCCCAGGTGATGGCCCGCAGGTAGGCCGCAATAGCCATCACCAGCCCCAGCGCCAATCCTATTCGCACTTCGTGCCACCATACCCAAAAGGCATCGCCTGGATCCACGTCGCCAGTGGCCAGAGCTCGAATGATTGTAGCTGTGGTCTGTGAGCCAGCGTTGCCCCCTGTGCCAATCAGCAGTGGCACAAAGATTGCAAGCGCAACAACCATTTGCAATTCATCCTGGAATAACCGCATCACCGAACCGGTGAGGGTGGCGGTGAGGAAGAGAAGCAGCAACCAGCCGATGCGCTTGCGTGTGACGGTGAAGACGTTGGTATCTAAGTAAGATCGATCCAATGGTTCGGCACCCCCCAGGCGTTGAATGTCTTCTGTGGCTTCATCTTCTAACACATCCATCACATCATCAATGGTGATTATGCCCAGTAACACGTTATTGGAGTCTACCACAGGCAGCGCCAGCAGGTCGTAGCGAGCCATCAGCCGGGCACATTCCTCTTGATCGGTTCCCGCCGGAACCGAGATGGCTTCCGTTTCCATAATCTCAGCGATAGGGGTGTCCGGGTCGGCGACGACGAGGTGGCGCAGATTGACCACGCCACATAACCGCCCGTAGCGATCTATCACGAATAGGTAGTAGATAGTCTCCGCATCAGGCTTCCATTCGCGGATGGCCTGGATCGCATCACCTGCCGTCATCCGGCGACGCAGCGCCAGAAACTCAGAGGTCATCAGGCCACCGGCACTGTCGTCGGGGTGTAGCAGCAAGGGGCGGACTTCTTCGGGATCTTCTAGCCCGGCCAGCACCACCCGTGCCTGTTCGGGACGTATATCGCCCAGCAGGTCAGCCGCCTCGTCCGGCTCCATCTCATCCACAATGCGGATGACGGCCTCGGTAGACAGGCCTGATACCAACTCGGCCGCTTCTTCCTCATCCATCTCCTCCAGGATATCGGCCGAGTCAGCAGGATTCAATTCGGGTAGGAGTATTGCCTGATGCTCATCGTCCAATTCAGCAAAAAGTTCAGCCTGGTCGGGAGGGCGCAAAGCCTCGATAATAGCCGCTGCGCCGGCCAGGTCGTCATGTTCCAGGACAGTACGCAATTGCACCAGGATGTCATCCAGGACAGGGGTTTCCATTGGAGCACCTCCGGGAGTAAGCTCCCCCGGAGGGCGGGGTGTGCAGGGGAACAGCCTGCCTTTCGGGGGGCTAGGCTATTTGATTGGAAGGCAAGGCACGGGACATATGTCCCATGCTACTCGATGCAGGTCCGTCTTCCACTTCAATCACCATTTTACATTCTATAACCAGGGCCATTTTAGGCCAGATGGAACAAAATGTCAACAATTTGAATGGGTTTCATCGCTCTTCTCTTGACATTATGCCCAGATCACAGTAGAGTCTCGGCAGCGAGTACTTGAGGATTAACGACTGAGTTTTATGAAAAGATTCCTCATCTCCCTGAAATGGATCTACAAATGGGGAGTGATTGGCCTATTACTGGCGGCGTGCGCTTTGCCTGCCGCGCCCCCTAAACCGGAACCACTGCTCGTCTCAGCCGCCTCGAACTTGATTTTGGCATTCGAGGAACTGGGCGCACGCTATGAGCAGGAGACAGGCACACCGGTGACCTTCAATTTCGCCGCCAGCGGCCAACTGGCCCATCAAATTGACCAGGGTGCTCCGGTGGACCTCTTTGCCGCGGCTAACGTCGCCTATGTGGAAGATCTGGCAGCCAAAGGCCGGATACTACCTGACTCGGTTCAGGTTTACGCTCGAGGACGCCTCACCCTCTGGACCCGCGCTGACTCGGCAATTACCGTCAAGACAATCGAAAACCTGCTTGAGCCAGAAATCCGGCGCGTGGCAATTGCTAACCCGGAGCACGCGCCCTATGGCGTGGCCGCCCGGCAGGCGTTACAAACTGCTGGCGTGTGGAATGCAGTCCAGCCCAAATTGGTGCTGGGCGAAAACGTGCGTCAGACCCTCCAATTCGCCGAGACAGGCGATGTGGATGTGGCGATTGTCCCTCTCTCGCTCAGCGTCACCTCTGACGGGCGTTGGGTACTTGTCCCGGAAGACCTGCACGCACCCATTGATCAGGCACTGGGGATTGTGGCCGACAGTCCGCGTCAGGCTCAGGCGAGCGATTTTGCTGCTTTCATCACTGGCCCAGAGGGGGGCGCTATCTTGCGCAAATATGGCTTTCTGCCACCCGGGGAGGTGAGCGCACCGTGATCTGGGAGCCGTTGCTGCTTTCATTGCGCGTGGCCGTCCTGGCCACCGCCTTGGTTGCCGTCTTTGGATTGGCTCTGGCCTTGTGGCTGGCCCGAGCGAACTTCCCCAGCAAAAGCCTGGTGGAGACATTCATCAACCTGTCAATGATTCTGCCACCCAGCGTGGTGGGCTATTATCTGCTCCTCTTTTTGGGTCGCAGCGGCCCGCTTTACCTTTTGGGCCTGCGGATTGTGTTCACCTGGCCTGCAGCGGTGATTGCATCGGCGGTAGTGGCGTTGCCGTTGATGGTTCAATCTAGCCGCGCCGCCATCGCTGCCGTGGACCCTACTCTCGAGAAGGCAGCCGGTACGCTGGGCTCACCACCTTGGAAGGTGGTGTGGGATGTGACGCTTCCTCTCTCGCGACGAGGCATCCTGGCGGGTGCTGTGTTGGCTTTTGCCCGCAGCCTGGGAGAATTCGGCGCCACGCTGATGGTCGCCGGCAACATTCCGGGCCGCACCCAAACGCTGCCCCTGGCGATTTATGACTTGGTGCAGGCCAATCGTATGGCTCAGGCCAACAGCGCTGTCTTGTTGATGACGGTGGTCGCCTTTGGTCTACTCTTCGCTGTCAATCGGCTAGAGCGCCGGGCCGAGGGCCGCGCAAAACGCTATGCTTGAAGTTGACATCGAGAAACGCTTGGAAGATTTTACACTGAGGGTCGCCTTTCAGGTGGATCGCGAGGTGCTGGTGCTCTTTGGTCCATCGGGAGCCGGTAAGAGTATGACCCTTAGTTGCATAGCTGGCCT
>JAHELX010000011.1 GCA_024643945.1 Anaerolineales bacterium | reverse complement strand
ACCAGCAGGCCTAACCCGGCCAGGGGCACCAACCATAGAAATGAGACGGTAGCCTCCTGGCTGCCGCCATAGGATGACGTGGCCGAGGTTGCCAGATCGTAACCGCTGAACTCCGCGGCGCCACACGAAGCCCAGGTGGTCATGAAGCCGAACAGGACGAGCAGCGCGCCAAAGGTGATCAGCCCGCTCCCCATCGCCCGTTTGGACTGAGGCGATGGCAGCACAGCGGGCACAGGAGGAGGCTGGGCTACCGCTGGCGGTGAGTAGTGCGGAGGCGGCGCACTCCAGGTGCCCGGTTGCTGTGGGGGATTGGGCCCAGGCTCGGGCGCCGTAGGTGGGATGGGGGGTGGGGGCGCCGGGACCGATTGCAGCTGCTGGCCGCACACCTTACAGAATGAGGCCCCTTCCCGATTTTGTGTACCACATTGGTTACAATACATCGTTTTAGATTCTCCTTCTACTCTATAGTAACGACAATGACACTCAAATTATCCTCCCCGCCCGCCAGGTTGGCCCGCTTGATCATCTCGTCGGCGGCGCGCTGCGGGTCTGGCTCAGCCAGCAAGACCTCCTGCAGGCCGTCGGGGCGCAGGCTCTCCCACACCCCGTCGCAACAGAGCAACAGCCGGTCACCAGGGGCCAGGCGGCGCACGAAACTGTCTGCCTCAATTGTCGCTTTGTCGCCCAGGCTGCGGTAGATGGTGCTCCGCTGCGGATGGGTATAGATGTCCTCGGGTTGCACCTCGCCCACCTCGATCAGCCGGGCCACCGCAGAGTGGTCGGTGGTGATCTGCTCCAGTTCCCCATTTCGCCACAGGTAAGTGCGACTGTCGCCCACGTTGACGACGATGGCCTTGTCTGCCAACACCAATGCCCCCGTGAGCGTGCTGCCCATCTCGCTCCCGTGGGTCTGGCGCAGTTGGTAGATGCGGGCGTTGGCTTCCTTTACGGCCAGGGTCAGCAAGGCGACTGCCGTCTCCTCCAGGCAGGTTTCGCCCATCACCTCCGGCAGCAGCACGCGGCGCGTCACCCAGTCGGCTACGATGCGCACTGCGATGCAACTGGCCACCTGGCCGCCCTCATATCCTCCCAGCCCGTCGGCCACGGCGTAGAATCCCAGCCCTGGCGCGTGGCTCCCTTCGACCATGGCAGCCAGGGTCAGAGCCAGCAGGCTGTCCTCGTCGCGCTGACGCACCTGGCCCGGGTGCGAGGCCATGCCCACCGCCAGGCGCATTGCTCCCTGCATTGCCTCCGGCTCCGTCACCTTCTCTTCTGGCAGAACGACGTACCAGCGGCCATTCTCCTCGAGGGTAGCCAGGGCATGGGCCTCTACCTGACCTGGCTCTACAAACGTCTCTCGCACCCGGCACAAAGCCTGACCGGCCGCCAACTCGGCCCCACACCCGGCACAGAAGACTTCGCCTGGGGGTGTGTCGGTGACGCCACACTGCCAGCACCGGACGCGGTCCCGGGCCTGGTACAGGGTTTCGTCTCCCTCACGGCCGGCCATCCCCAGGATCTCAAATCGCCCCTGGAGCAGGGTGCCCGGAGGCAGTGATTCTGACGGCAGTAGACTGACCTGGAGGGCGGGCTCCGGTTCAAGCCCTGGACTGGCAGGTTGGGAAGGCGGAAGATTGGAAGGGTGGGAAGATGGAAGATTGGAAGGGTGGGTGCTATCCAGACTTTCGACCTCCCCCTCTTCTCTTTCGGCACTTCCTGGTATAGGGGGCTGGGCACCGGTGTCAATCGTTTCGGTTGGCTCGGCTGAGGCGGGCGTCTCAGTCGCTGGGGCGGGTGGCGCTACGTCGGCGAGAGAGGCGTCGGCCGAGGTCGTCGGGGCTGGCGTCTCAACCGTCGGTGTGAACGATGCCGCGTCGGCGGCCGTAGTCATTTCGGTTGGCTCGGCTGAGGCGGGCGTCTCAAGCGCTGGTGGGGGTGAAGCCACGTCGGCGAGAGAGGTGTCGGTCGGGGCTGGCGCCTCAACTTCCGGAGCGGGCGGTGACGCGTCGGCGCCCATAGTTGTTTCGGCTGGCTCGGCTGAGGCGGGTATCTCAACTGCTGGTGAGGGTGAGATCAATGCCGTACCGCACCAAGCGCAGAAACGGGCCTCGGCCCGGTTGGGAGCATTACAACGTGGACAGTCCATAAGTCCTCCTCTTGTGTATTTCACGCATCACACTAAGTAACTGCGCAGGAGCTTCACCGATTTCCCTCATCCTTATGGATAGGTAACACTCAGCAGATAGCTGTCGGTATTACTCCAGCCGCTGTAGCCATAGACGCAGATGTAATGCCTGCCGTCGTGGCCCAGGCTGTATACAATTTGCTCGTCGGCGTTGCCAGGCTTTCGCGAGTTAGCGACGGAAGTGGTACTGGTGGTGGAGTCATAAAGAAAAAGATCATAGTCGGTGCCGGGCGGTATGCCGGTCAGATTGATGGTGACGGTTCCCAAGCCAGACGGGTCAAACCAATAGCAGTCCCAGGTGTCGGCGGCGGACCAGATGTACGATGCGTACACCGTGCCTGAGGCCAGGGGGCCATAGGCCCCGCTCCGGGAATTGTTAGGCTCGTAAGTATCACCGGTGGCATTTTTGAAGACAATCGGTAAATACACCCTAGTAGGTGGTGTGGAGTTGATACGCAAGGTGTAAGTCGGGCTGTAGTCGGTGTCCGGGATGCTGGCCGTGTCGGAGATGGCAAAGCGGACGGCGTTGGTGATCCCATCACCAAAGGTGAGCAGCGGTGTGGTGATGACGGCCGCCGTCGAAATGGTCCCGGTCGCCACAGCCGATGCCCAGCCGCTCCAGTTGAGCCCGCCGTCAGTCGAATAGGCATAGACGGCGGTCGTCAGGCTCAGGCCGGCCGAGTCGGTCACCCGGACGCTGGCGACCAGGGTAGTGGTTGTCACCCAACCAGTAGGGGTGAAGTTGCTCCAGCCGCGATCCGGCGAGACGCGAGGCAGGCTGGCAGAGCCAGGTGACGGCGCTCGGTTGCTGGCCAGGGCAGGCCATGCCAGCGCCGCCAGCAGCAGGCCGGCTGACACGATGAAAGTGCGCATCAACTGGTTAACTCTCAAAGGTAGCCTCATCTATCGTCTCCTTGCACCTTCTCCGGAGGTGGTGGCGGTTCCTCCCCCTTTCCCCCTCCTGGCTTTTCCGATGGCCTTGGGCCGGTGGGGATCACGAATCTCAGCTTGCGGGGCGGCGCTTCCAGACCGATACGCGCGTAAGGCTCCAACTGCACCACCGCCACCGTCCAATAATAGTCGCCTCCCCCATGCAAGTGCACGCTGTAGGCTCCCTCCACCAGCAAGGTCACGGCATAGATACCGTCCGGCTGGCGAGCCAGGTATTGTGTCAGCTCCCTGGCGTCGAAGGCGCCGAAGTGGTCAGGGTCGCCCTCCTGCCAGATGCGCACCTCAAACCCCCAACCCTCGGCCAATTCTCCACGCCAGCCCCACTTGAAGGTGGCGCCTATACCCTGAAAAGCGCTGGCCCCTTCTGGGGGGTCTTGCAGAACGGGGGGGGGCAAGGGAACAGAGGCTGGCGGCAGGGGTGCCCGCGTAGGCTGACCGGGCAGGGTGGTCGGAGGTTGCCCGGCAGGCGGCGGGGCGGGCGGCGGGCCAGCGAGTGTGGAAATAGGCGGCGGAGTATAGGTCGGCAGCGGCGTCGAAGTAGGAGCGATGCCAGGCGTGGCAGGTGCCGCTATGTCCGGGACAGTCGGTGAGGCCGGAACCATCGGTGTAGCCTGGGCCGGGAGCGGCGTGGCAAGCGCTACCGCAGCCACAGACGTAGGCGTTATCAGCGCCGTCGCCGTAGCCGAGGGCCGGCCCAGCAGCAGCCCGCCCACTACCAGCAGAATAGCCGCTACCAGCAGCAGCCCGCCGACGAGGAACAAGGCCAGCGGCCAGTTCCCGCCGGTCCCGATTGGCCGGCCCGGGGCTCGCCCTACCACCACCGCGATGTTATCGTGGCCTCCCCGCCGGTTGGCCTCGGCAATCAGCCGCTCGACGGCCGCCTGGGGGCGTTTGCGGCCGGTGATACGAGCCATGTCGGCCTCGGAGAGCATGTCAGTCAGGCCGTCGGAACAGAGCAGAAGCGCATCACCTGGTTGCAAGGGCAGGGGGGGAAACAGGTCAACCTGCACGCTAGAGGCCGAGCCCAGCGAGCGGGTGATCACGCTGCGCTCTTCGTCCAGCTCGGCCTGGCCCGGGCTGATGCGGCCCGAGTCGATTTTCTGCTGGGTGAGGGTGTGATCCCGGGTGAGTTGCCTGGCCGACCCGTCCCGGATGAGATAGGTGCGGCTGTCGCCCACGTTCGCCACGTGGGCCCGGCCATCCTTGACCAGGGCGGCGGTGACGGTGCTGGCCGCCTGGCTGACCGTGGGCGAGCCACTCACATAGTTATAAACGGCCGTGTTGGCAGCTTGCACCGCCTGGGCCAAAGCCTGGCCGGGATTGACCAGGGGGACAGATTGGCAGTACCGCACGATTTCGTCGGTAACCATGCGGCTGGCTGTGGCCCCGGCCTGGGCCCCCCCTACGCCGTCAGCCACCAGCAACAGGTAACTGCCGTCGGGCAATGGCCTTCCCGGTCCATCAGGCCAAACCGTGTCTTCATTCTGGGGGCGTACCCGCCCCGGATGGGTGCCGCCCCATACTTCCAGGCTGAGGGGTGGGGCGGTGGCGGACGGAGGGTTGGCCTGGGGTCTGGTGTTCGTGGCATTCATGAGGCAGCCTCCACAGTTGATGTTTCGGTCGGCGTGGGCGTGGGCGCTGGCGTTGGTGTGGCTGTGTAGGTAGCCAACGGGGTAGAAGTCACCACGCCTGTCGTAGCGGTGGGAGTCGGCGTGTAGGTAGCAACCGGCCGGGGGGTGAAGGTGGCTGTGGCCGTCCGGGTGGCAGTGGTCGTGGCGGTCGGTGTGGGCTCGGCAAACAGCGCCGCTGTCACGCCAGGCCAGGCACGCCCCCCTCCCCACAGCCCTCCGGCCAGGACCAGGCCGAGGGCGCCATAGCGGGCCAGCACGCCCCAGTCAGGGGGCACAGGCAGTTCTGCCAACTCCCTCTCCAAATCCTGAGCAGTCTGGTAACGCTGGACAGGGTCTTGGGCCAGGCAGCGCAGCACGATGGCCTCCAGTTGCCTCGGGATACGCCGGTTGAGTTCCCCAGGTGGGCGTGGGTTTAGCTGCAAGAGTTCGGCCGGGTTCTCATAGGGCAACTGGCCGGTGAGCACTTCGTAGAGTAGCACGCCTAACGAGAAGATGTCTGAGCGATGGTCAACCATGGCCGCCGCCCCCAGGGCTTCCTGGAACTGTTCGGGTGACATGTAGGGAAGTGTACCTGCCTTTTTGTCAGGCGGCGGATAGCCAGGGCCGCGGGCCAGGCCGAAGTCGCACAACACCGCCTGGGGCACTGACGGGCGCAGGAAGGCCCAACGGCGGCGACGGAACAGGATGTTTTTGGGTTTCACGTCCAGATGGATCAGGCCACGGCTGTGGATGTGGGCCAGGGCCGATGCCACCTGGCGAGCAATGCCCACCGCCTGGCGGAGACCGAGTCGTTTCTTGCGACGGAGGAGTTCCTCCAGTGACTCACCGTCAATGTATTCCATGGCGAAGTAGGGACTCCAGCCGTTGCGAAATGGGTGGCGGCCCAGGTAAACGTGATGATATTCTTTGTGTCGTATGGGATAGACCTTGACCACGTTGGCGTGATCCAACCGGGACAGAAAGTCGCTCTCACGTTTGAGAAAGTCTTCATACTCGGCCACGGCGATCTTCACCGCGAAGCGTTCTGGCCAATCCGGCTGGCCGTATTTGGCCCGGGCGGCCGCGTCGTAGACTATGGACATCCCACCACGCCCCTCTTTCAATTTGCGCTGAATGCGGTAGGGTCCGACCTTGTCACCCGGTTTCAACTCTTCCATTCCCTGGACTCCCGTGGTTGGCGGCGACCAGGCATAAGCCTGGCAAATTCTACGGAGACGGAGGTACCTTTTGCGTCGGCCGCGGCAGAGGGCGGGTAGGACCGCCGATGCGTTTGAAAGATAACTGTGTATCCCCGGCGCGGATCACGCTGTCGAAGGGCATGGGGATCGGCTGCCGTGGTGGCAGAGCCTGGCCGTTGAGGATGGTGCCGTTGCGACTCCCCTCGTCCTGGATGTGAAAGTCTAAGGCCTGCCCCCGGGTGATGGTGAAGTGCGGATTGGAGGCATATTGGTCGAACAGGGCGAAGTCGCAGAATTGGGGGTCGCGCCCCACTTTGATGACCTGGGCATCCAGCTTGAACTCGCGTCCCACGTTGGCCCCCCGGATTACTACCAGCTTGGCCGGGGCACGTGACGGGCCCAGCGGTCGAGTCACTTGCTTGAGCACGCCGGTGGCGGTGCTGGTCACCGCGCGCACCCCCTGAGCCACCTGGCGGCGGGTGGCGATAAGTAAGATCAAGAGCACAATCACGACCGGGGCCAGCAGCAAGGATAACCAACTGGTCTTGACCCAGGCCACAGCCGCTTCTGTGAAAGTCGGCGGCGGCGTTGGCGGCGGCGGCGGCTCGCGGATGGTCCCCGTGACCTGGTTCGCGCTCTCGGCCGGCCCCATGGCGCCCAGGATGCTGTCGTGTGCTTTCGCGGTAAGGGTGTAGTCACCCCCACGCACGCCCGACACGTCCCAGTCAAAGTGATAGTGGATATTGTCGGTGCTGGTGACGACACTGCCGATCTGCGTGCCGCTGGCCAGGAAGTCAACACGCGCCAGGGGGCGAAGGATGCCATCGGGAAAGGAGACCTCGACTTCGAACGGGATTGTAGCCCCTGACGACCGCTCTAATTGAAAGCCATCATTGGGGGCGACGAGCTTGATGGCTGGCAATTGCAAGCGGCCTGCAAACTCAGCCTTACCTTCGGCCGTTTTGACCTGGCCCGATTCATCGGCCGCCGTCACCTGCACCCGCAGCGTGTGGGGGCCCTGGGCTGCCTGGGTGTTGTAAGTGAGCCGATACTGGGTACGCTGGCTGACCAGACCCTTGAAGAACTGCAACAAGGCATCGCGTTCGGCCGGTGATCCCAGGTGTAAATAGCGGGCATCGGTGGAGCGAGCCAGCCAATCGGCGTCTTCAAACTGGGCTTCTAGTTCTGGCAAAACGTTGGGGTCCCAGGACTTGTCGGTATCTACTCCTACCGTGTAGACCGGGATGCCGAACTCGAGCGCCCTATCGCGCACGTTTTCGGCGCTGAAGCCAGGCTCGGTGTTTCTGCCATCGGTGAAAACCACGACCGCCCGCTGCATCCGCTGGAGTTGCTCTTTGAGGGCCGGGTCGGGGTTATCTATCAACCAGTCCAGGGCCTGATAGGTACTGTTATACAGGGCTGTGTTACGTCCATCCTCAGCCGTGATCACATTTTGGTCGTACAGCATGTTGTGAGCAGCGCCGGTGTCGTGGGTCATTTCCAGGGCCGGGCCTATTTCGTCGTGAAAGCCAATGATACCCACCAAGTCGGTCGTCGGGTCAAGCATATCCACCAAGGCCAGGGCGGCCTGACGCGCGCTATCAATGCGCAGTTCAGGTCGTGCCACCCCTCCCTCGCGCATGCTGCCGCTGCGGTCAATCAAGATAACCACCGCCATTCCGGCATTCTGGGTGGACAGGTCACTCAGCGTGGCCAAAGTATTTTCCTCATACACTTTGAATGCATCGCGAGGCAAGCCGGCTATAAAGAAGTGATCGGGGTAAGGCCCCAGCACCGACACGTATACCTCGTTCAAAGCCGGCGACTCGGGGGCCGCATCCACCTTCATAATCTTGACCTGGTTGTTCAGCGATTGGGCCAAGCCGGGTGCGGCGGGCAACCACAGGCTCAGACTTACCAGGCCGACGAGGAGTGCAAAGATTGCGCCGTACTTTTTCATGGTCCAGCCTCATGAGTGGTCAGAATTGGCACAGTAGTGGTTAAGATAAGAGTTACACTACTACACCCGTCTTTGAAATTCATTAGAGATTTCTAAGAAAATAACCAAAACTCTATACCCGATTGACACTTTTTAAAATGGCGTTCAAGCCGCCTCTGCTCGGACGATGATCACTGTGATGTTGTCATCGCCGCCAGCCAGGTTGGCGGCCTCGATCAGTCGGCGACATGCTTCTGACGGTAAAGGGTTGTTCACTACAATACGCCATATGTCATCGTCGGGGACCATACCGCTCAACCCGTCGGAGCAGAGCAGGAGGTGATCGCCCACAGCCAGGCGGTGAGAAGCGATGTCGGGCTCCACTCGCGCTTTATCGCCGATGGTGCGGTAGATGACATTGCGCTGCGGGTGGCTGCGTGCCTCCTCGCGGGTGATCTGACCGGTGGCCACCAGCCGCTCCACCAACGAATGGTCGGCGGTCAGTTGGCGGACGCCCTCTTCGTTGAGCAGGTAGGCGCGGCTGTCACCCACGTGGCCAATGTAGGCTGTGTCGCCCAGCATGAGGGCAGCCACCAGGGTGGTGCCCATATCAGTGCGGGCCTGCCGCCGCTGTTCAAAAACGGCTGTGTTGGCGGCGGCGATGGCTTCGTTCAGCCAGGCGGCCGGATCGAAAGAGCGGCTGAGGCCCTCAGGGCCAATTTGGTCGGCCACCACCTCACTCGCCATTTTATGTGCCATAGTGTTGATCACTATGCCACTGGCCACATCGCCCGCCGAGTGCCCTCCCATGCCGTCGGCGACCACGTACAGGCCCATCGGTAGGCTGACTCCCCGGTGTACCAGGCTCAGTTCCTGAGTCAATAGGCTGTCTTCATTCAGGTCGCGCACGCTGCCTACGTCGGTCTGCGCGCCCGAGACCAGGCGCACGTTAGTCGGGCGGCGCACCTCTTCCAATGTTGTCTTGAGCGCCTCGGTCAGGGCCGATGCGGTGGTGATCGTACCGGCCGGCCCGAACACCTGGTCAAACAGCCCGCCGACCGGTTCCGGCAATTGGTAGTCAGGAGTGTAAGCTCCCAGGCCGGTGCACAGGTGGAAGAGGAAAGCAGCCAGAGAGCGCACGTCCTTCAGATAATAATCATTCTGCTGCGCTTTGAACTGTTCGGGGATAAGATAGGTGTTAAAGTTCACCCAGCGCGCCCGCTTGCCCTCAATTGCCACGTGATAACCGTCGAGTTTATGCCAAACCAGGGAGTGGGCATGCAGATAGGCCAATGCCTCGGCCAGTTGCTGGCCCCAGTCAAGGACGCGGGGCACTTCCTGGGGAGGAGCCAGGCTGGCAGCCAGGCTCGGCCCAGGCTCCGGATCGAGCAAGTAGGTGCGCGGTGCTGGGCCATAAGGGGCTTCCTCGAAATATTCAAAGAGCAGGAGGCCGGGATGATTCAGACCGAGTTCGCGTATTTTGGCTTGTGAGGCAAAGGTCTGGGAGTCGCTGCTCTCCTTGAGAAGATAGCGCAGGCTGACAGGTGGGGCGGTCAGCGCGCTACCACAAGCAGCACAGTAAGCTTCGCCCTCCCGGTTCTCCGGGGACGGACAGTCCCGGTTCGTACACAAGAGCACCGGCTGTAAGGTCTCTACCAGGTAGACGTTGAGCTTCTGACCCTTGTTGCGCACTTCCAGCACATAGTAGCGGGCAGGAGACACTGTTTGAGGGATCAGTGCCCCCTCCGGCAAAAGTGCGAAGCTGGTAACTGCCTCCTCCAAAGGGGCGGTATCATCCGGATTGTGGCTGGCAGCCGGCAGTCGAGAGGACGTTGGGGGTGGCGAAGGCGCTGCTGATCGCTCAAGAGGCTGGGTAAGTTGGCTCGCGACGTAGTCGCGCGCCGGGGGAGGGGTACCCTGGTCAACCGGTAATGGCCGACCACAACTTTTGCAGAAGCGTGCCTTTTCTCCGAGAGAGGCTCCACAGTATGGACATTGACTCATGGTCATCGCTCCTTTCGCCGCGCCGGCTATGCCTGCCGGGGAAGTTGACTGCTGTCAGCCGAGGGGTCGTGGTACACGAATTCCACCCCACCGATGGCCACTGTCCAGCCATCTTTGAGCAGATTGCGAACCGTGCGCCGCCCCTGCACATACACGCCGTTTTGTGAACCCAGGTCTTCGATGACCACACGTCCCGTGGCTGGGTCGCGGTAGATGTGGGCATGGCGGCGGCTGACCGTTTCCCAACGGGGGAACGTCTCGTCAATGCGCAGGGTAATCCCTTCCGACTGCATCGCCCTGCCAATAAACTCATCGCCCCTATCCAGGTTATTGAGTGGAAATTGCCGGGGCTCGACAAGGCGGCCGGGACATTCCAGGTAGGGTACTGGTTGAGGGGGAGGCACCCCAGGCGGCGGAGGCGGTGTTGGCTCAGGCCTTTTCATACCCAGACGAAGAACGATAGCAGCAAGGATGAGGCCAATAGCTAATATACCCAGGATACCGCCGATGACAAGAAGGAGATTGTCCCTGATGACGCTCCCGATCTGCTGCGCTATGGTGAGCGTGGGTGTGGGGGTCAGAGTGGGTGTAGGGGTAAACGTAGGCGCAGCGGTAGGCGTTGCAGCAGGTGTGCTGGTCGGTGTAAGCGTGTCGGTAGGTGCAGGCGTCCCGGTTGGCGTAGGTAATGGCGTATTAGTAGGCCCAGGCAAGGGTGCCTCGGTCGGTGCCGGCAGTGGTGTGCTGGTCGGTGTAGGCGTAGGTGTCTCGACCGGCGGAGGTGATGGGGTGTCGGTTGGCGGTGCTGATGGGGTGTCGGTCGGCGTAGACAGTGTGGGGGTTGGAGCAAGCGTGAGTGTAGGTGTGAGCGTCTGAACGACCACTACGGACGATGTTGAGGCTGAGTTAATTGTGCCGCCCTCGGCCCGAATCTCGACCCTATTAACCAACTCCGATCGCGCATCAACGTTAACAATCGCTTGCACTGTTTTGGCGACGCCGGAATCGGCTTGAAGTTCGTCCATTTCCCAGGTGATTGTTCTTTCCGTTGGGTCATATCTCCCTCCCCCTATATCATCCGGCTCCATACCTTGAGGCAGCCTATCAACCACAGTGACGTTGGTTAGAGCCACAGGGCCGGTGTTGGTGAATTGGACGGTGTAAACCAGCTTTTCACCGGGCTTGACTTGAGGTCTATCGACTGTCTTGCTGATCTTCAGCTCAGGAGGCCCTTGAGCGATTGCGACGCCTGCAAGCAATGCGGTTGCCAACAGCATCGCAGTAAGGATGGCTACCAGGCGGGCCAGAAAGACTTTGAACATAGTGCTCCTCCTTACAGGTGAGAGACGGTTGGGTTGCTTAAGCAAGAAGGCAATCGATCTAACCTCCTGCAGGGATGCTGACTCACTCAGGCCAGCGAGAAGTGGCAATGTTGGCGAACTGTGCGCGCAAGGTGTAGCAGCGAATATCACACGAGGTGAAAAACTTACAGTAGCCCTTTCACCTTTGTGCTTCCGTGTCCTCTGTTTGCTTCCTCATCTCCTGGATGATGCCCGACAATCTTCTCCACCTCCAGCCGATGAATCCGCCAGCCGCGCCCCACCTTGAAGGCCGACAGCTTGCCCTCATTGCACCACCGCCAGACCGTGGTCCGACTTACTTTAAGATAATTGGCTACCTCCTGGACTGTCAGAATCTCGTCCATGGTCGCAATACCTCTTCTGTTGCAGCAAGAAACGTCAACTGTTGGGCTTTATCAGGAAAAGGTAGAGCTAAGCGTAACCTATCATAAATTGTATCACACATTGGTATCATCTTCAACAGGACTATCTGCCAGTTTTCCCGCCAATTTCTTAGTTGCCACGCCAATGTGTTCGGCGACAGCCCACATGGCTGCTAAGTGTCATTAAACCCCGTCAGTTTATTGGGGTTGACTAATGAAGCCGCATGTGATACAGTTGGTATTGACCGCTTGCGCAACCATCTGCCTATTGATAGCAACTAATGCAACTACTTAGATCATTCTTTCACTATAGCTGATGATTTGAGTCTTTGCTGCCATAACATCGTCCCGCTGAGGCCGGAATAGCCGCTTGCGAGGGAAGTGAGAGATCTCTTCTATGCCTCCGACCAAGACATTGGAGTCAGCCTCGATCCTTCAAGTATGTGAACATCGGGTGAGCACCAGGGCTACCCAAAGGGATCTGGAACAGCACCGAATCTCGCGTGAAGCGCTTGTCGAATGCGTCGTTCGTATCGTCTCTCGGAACCTGGCCTCGGGGCGGGTGCAGCGCGTCATAAGATTAGGGCAGCAAGAGGACACGGGAACTGGGAAGCAAGGAGATGGAGGTGACCTCTCCTCTGCGCCTAACAGCCCCGACATCCCGACCCAAATTGATGAGTACGCCGACCGGGTCATTGCCTGCTACTTGCAAGAACATCACCGGGTCGAGAGATTGGCAGCCCAGCACAATGGGGAGTGGGAGCGCTTGTTCGAACAGTTGGCCATTCGGGCTTATCATATGCTTCTGCGGATGCAGGTCCCGGCTGCCAGGGCAGCGGTTGAGTCGGCAGACTTTGCCCAGGAGACTTGTGAGACCATCTTCGGCCATCCATTCCCCTATGACGTCTCATTCGATGCCTGGGCCACCCGCATCTTGAAGAACCACATCTTACGGCGTTATACTCGCTCCCGCGACCTGATTGACCGAGAGCCTGGGACTATGTCCTTGGACCGACCTGGTCAAAGTGAGATGGAAAACGGTTTCTCGCTGTACGATCTTCTGTCTGACGAATCCAGTGCATCCGCGTTCGAGCGTGTCGAAGTCCGGGAGTGGCTTATTCAGACCATCGCTCATTTGCGCAGCCAGGCTCAGCAGCAAGTCATCATCTATACGTTTTTCTACGAGTTAAGCGATGAGGAAATCGCGCAGCGCTTGGGAAAAACCCGGAATGCAGTCCATATTCTGCGCCATAGAGCACTGCAGCGCTTAAAGCAAATATTGGCCCAGACGGAGCGAAAGAAGAGGTGATGAAAGTGCATTGGATTCTTCACGAGACATGCTGTGCCAGGTACTAAAGGCGGTGACGATGATGAACAACCCGAGACGCAAAACGCAGACTTCGAGGCGTTCCAATCGTATAGAACCAGGCGTGCAAGAGAGTCCCCTCTTGGTTGAACTTCGCCGCCGGCTTTCCGAACCGGAACCTTGGGCGCGTCGTTTTCGGCGGCTGGCTGAAGCCATCGCGCAAGCGGATGATGTCGAGTCTGTCTCGCTTGGGCGAAACCAAAGAGCTGAAGAGTCGAGCCTGGACTGTGAGGAATGTGAGGCCCTACTGGATCTTTACGTGAATGACGAACTGGCAGGCTACCACGTGCGACATCTATACCCGCTGGCGTGGCGCCATCTGCAAACTTGTATACGCTGCACGCAGGCTCACGACCTGATAGCAGACACCCTGAGGCGGGAACGCGCTGGGGAGCTGCCTGCTGTCCCGAACCGTGAGACTCGGCCTCTCTCCTTCCTTCCAGCCTATTCAGCGGACACCCCCTGGATCGCTCGCCTGCGACCACGGGTTGGTGGGGCGCCCTTTGGCCTGGTGTTCTCATTCAACCTTTCCTACCTGCGCACTTTGCTTTCGCCCCCGATTCCCGTGGCGGTCCGAACAGAGGAGTCTCTCGCCTCCTCAGCCATCCGCTTGCTTCTTTCCGATGCTGTCTCCGTGGGCGAACAGAAATTAGCCGTGGAGGTCACAGCCACCCAGCACCCCAGCAGGCCCGAGTATCTGGATTTGCAGGCGATCATCACCTCTTCTGCTACTCTGCCGGAGAAACTGTGGGCTAGACTCACCTGGGCCGATCAGACCCGCTCCGCCCCTGTGGATGTCCAGGGACAGGCGGACTTCGGCGAAGTGTCTCTGATTAAGCTACAAGAAGCTCTAGAGGCAGGAACAGGTAACTTTGAAATCGCCTTCGAGTCCGTGGAAAAGGTGGAGTAGCTACGTGAAGTATCTACAAAACCCCTAGAGGAGGAAGCTGACCGAAATCTTGGGACTCCTCAACTTGTTGAGGTTGATTCCCCGAACAAGTTCGGCGAAGTCGCCGCAGGTGGGATTCCCAAAAATCCAGGATGCACCCTAGAGGAAGATGAGGAAGGTGATGTCGATCCCAGCGTCAGATGTGCAGACTCTAGCCTTCTATCACAGTCTCGCCGAACGACTCCGGACAGGGCACATGTCGCCAGACGAGGCGGCTCACATAGCGCGCCAGGGCTTCAATCGTGGTCTTTCGGTCGCTGTAATCCAGCAGTTGCGAATGGAAGCCGAGAGAGATATCTGGCATATGCCTCACCAGAGTTGGGCGCTGGCCCACATTGCGTATGCCGCCAGCCAGGGGGTAGCTGAGGATTTGTTCCTGGCCGAGGCTGCCTTGACCTTGGCTACTGCCCTTAATGCGCTGGGGCGGTTCGCAGAAGCCATACCTCTGCTCCACATAGCTATGGAACGCTTCACGACCCACGACCTGCCAGAGCGTACCAGCCGCTGTAACAGTGAAGTCGCGCTGGCTTATACCTACCTGGCTCACTTCGAGGAGGCCCAGGCAGCTCTTAACCGTGCCAGAGATTCGTTGTCTGATCTCGATGACACTCATGCTTCGGATAATTTGCATCCTTCGGGTACTTCGCACCCTTCGGGTACTTCGCACCCTTCGGGTACTTCGCACCCTTCGGGTACTTCGCACCCTTCGGGTACTTCGCTGGCGCAGGCCTATTGCAGTCGGGCTGAGGGCCTGTTTCACCTGGCGCATAACCGCTATACCGAGGCGGCTGCTTCCCTCCGCCGGGCTGGCGATGCCTTTGCTGCCAACGGTCGCCAGGGTGAAGCTGCTCTGACCTGGTGTGACCTGGCCGAAACCATGCGCTACGTTGATTCGCAGGAAGCCTTGGACTGGCTCGACCGGGCCCGCCATATTTCGGTTGCGGGAGCATCTTGTGTCCATACCGCCCGCTGTGACCACGTTCTAGCCCAGATCTACGACGAACTGAACCGCTACACTGAGAGTCTGGCCCTCTATCGCCAGGTGCGACCAGTTTTCGAGCAGGAGGCCATGCAGTTTTTGGCCGCTTTTTGTGATCTGCACCAGGGCATCGCTCACTACCGACTGAACCAGTATGACGAAGCGTTGCAGATTTACAACCAGGCTCGTGCCAGCTTTGCTGCCCAAGGGCTAAGCAGCCACGTGGCTATGTGTGATCTCAACATAGCCATTGTCTATTATGTCATGAACCGTTACACTGAGGCCATAGCGCTCTATCAGCAAGTAGCCCAGGAAGCCCAGGCCGAGGGGCGGACTCTGCGGGCAGCGCGGTGCTACACCAACATGGGCCAGTGCTACGACCGGCTGGGCCACTATGACCGAGCCCTGGTCTTGCACGACCGGGCCCGCCAGGCCTTTCTTGAAACTGGAAGCGCTGTCTATGCTGCGCTGTGCCAGGACAACCTGGCCGGAACTTACCGCGCTCTGGGACGCCATGATCTGGCCCTGACCCATTACCGGCAAGTACGCGAGACCTTCTTAGAAGGCCAATTGCTTGTCTACGCGGCATACTGTAACATGCAAATGGCCGACCTTTACCTGGCCCTCGGCCAGCCGGCAGAGGCCAAAGGGTGCTTGGAAGATGCGCACCGGGTGTATAGCCAAGAAGGTATGACTGTGCGTCAGGCGCTCTGTGAACGGCTTCTGGCCCGGGTAGCCCATGCCCTCGACGAGCATGAGGTAGCACTGGTCTACCTGGCTAGGGCACGGGAAACCTTCTCCAGCCAAGATATGGTCGTCGAAGTCGCCCTCTGCGACCTGGTCGAAGGTAAGATCTGGCTGGAGACAGATGAGATCCGGCGGGCTGAAGAACTGTTCCAAGGCGCCCAAGCCGTCCTGTCACCAGGATTTCCTGACCAGGCATGGAGGGCGGAAGAGGGCCTGGGGCGCTGCGCCCTCGCGCAGGGAGCCAGGCAAGTTGCCCTAAATCATTACACTCTGGCTGTTGGCTTTATCACCCGTGCTCGGGACACTTTGCCCACTGAGAGGTTGAGCGGTGACTTCTTCGCCAGCCGCCAGTACATCTTCCAGATCGCCATCGAGCTGGCGCTGGAGTTAGACGAAGTGGAGCATGCCCTGAGTCTGGTGGAAGTAGCTAAAGCCCGGACCCTTCTAACCCGAAGCCGGCCTTTGCGCCTGCACCCTGACCTGGAGAACGACCCTTATCTGTCAGGGTTGGTAGCTCGCGAGGAGGCACTGCGCCGGCAACTGGACACCTTGCGAGATCGGTTGACACTGCGAGATAAGCGTGACGAACCACTCTACGACGAGTTGACAACCAGGGGGGAGCAGGGGATTGCCCTCCAGGAGCTAGCCGACCTGAGCCGGGAATACGAAGAGGTGGTCGATCAGCTTCGCCTGGCGACTTCGTCGGCGGTGATACCGCCACCCCCATTCTCTATCGCAGCCTTTCGGGAGGCAGCAGCAGCCCACCTTGCGGGAGGTTGGGCTTGCCTGGAGTATTTCCTAAGCAGAGACAGATTGGTCATCTTCTATCTGGACGCGCAGACGCTTCGGGTTTATACCCATCACCTCACAGCTTATGACCATCTGATTCTACAACAGTGTGTGAGCGCTGAACCTGAGCGGCGCGAGTTGATCTATCGGGGCACCATCCGAGGCTTTACTGCGCCGGGGAATCTAGGTCAAGCCTACCGGCGGCACCTGGGCCGGCTTCTGATGCCGCCGGAAATCTTGTTCCAACCCGTCAAGGATCTGTTGATCCTGGTACCTCACGGCGCGCTGCATGGGTTGCCCTTTCAGGCGTTGCTCGTTGAGGAGAGGATGCTGGTAGAATTGGCACCTACCCTCTATGTGCCCAGCCTGCAGACATTGCAAACACTATGGGCCAGAGAGGCCGACACAACCACCGGGACGATGACGCCGTTGATATGTGGGCTGAGAGACTTCGGTGGGCGAGCGCGACCCTTGCCCTACGCCGATCGTGAGGCACAGGCGGTAGCCAACATCTGCGGAGGCAGGGGACAGGCCCTGTATGGCGAGGAAGCCACTGCATCCAAGCTGAAACACATGAGTGCAAGCGGCCAACTTGCGCACTACGACGTAGTACATTTCGCCACCCACACCGTAACGGAGCCGGCTGCCCCTATGTTGTCGCGCGTGCTTTTGGCTGATGAAGGTCTGACAGTGACCGAAATATTAGAGCTACAAATGGCAGCACGGCTGGTCGCACTTTCTACTTGCCAGACAGCAGTCGGGGAAGTGAAACCTGGAGACGAAATGATGACCTTGGCGCGAGCTTTCTTCTACGCTGGAGCGCAAGCTGTCGTGGCCAGTCTTTGGGCGGTGGAAGACGAGGCAACGGAAGCGCTGATGCGCCACTTCTACGAGCGGCTGCAAGCAGGGGACACTATTCCCCAATCATTGCGTGAAGCACAGATAGCTTTATACTACAAAGGATATACGGCCTATCAATGGGCGCCGTTTCTGGCTATTGGGAGACCGTGATTACTGAGGCCGAGAGAAGAAACGTAGAGGTGCTCCAGCGTTGCCACTGGAGCACCTCTGCGGCGCTAGCAACCCGACCCACAGGGGATGCTCTCGGCGTAGATGGCTGCCTGGGTTAAGAGGAACAACACTGTAGTCAGGGTCACCACCAGCAGCGCCTTGGCCTTGGCTGTCATAATTCTCACCTCCTTTCTGAGCGTAGTCACCAGAAAGGAGAGAGTTTGATGAAAAACCTTTCACTTTGAGATGTGATGCGCGATGAGAGAGCAACTCTACGAGCAGTGCTGTCATATTGTGCGCCGAGTATTAGCTCAACGCGGCTGGGGCCTGGTACAAAATGAAGCTGCCTTCGTCGAGGATGTTATATCTGAAGTCCAAAACCGGCTGCAGCACGTGTCACCGGCACAGTACAATCGCCGGCCGCAGGAGAAGATCATCGAAGATGCAACAGTCAACCGCTATGGGCATATCTGGCACGCCGCTTGCGGTGCCGACGGGACGCTTCGCCAATGGCGAGCGTTCAATGAGTTGCAGGCTTATCTGTATCCTATCGCCCTCTACCACGCCCAGCACGACCGATACGTCGCCGAAGAGAGTACTCAGGAGGCTCTAATCAATACGTGGCAGCATCTGGGTCAAGTGAGAGATCCTGGCAGCTTTGCGCGTTGGGCTGGAACCATCGTATCTCGTGAAGCGAGGAGAAGGTTGGAGGAGCGGGCCCGAAAGGGCAGGGAAATCAGCCAAGTTGACCTGCTTCGCTCTGGAGAAGCTGAAGATACTGAACCAGAGCTCCGAAAAATAGTTGATCGCTCTGACCCATTTCCTGCCAGCCAGAAGCCAAGAATAGCAGGCGAAACACGAGCTAGAGTCGAGGCAGTTATCAAAGACTGTCTTCGCCGCAGCAAGCAACAACAGGTGGTAATGATTGACTACTTCCTCAACCAAAAAGGCTTCAAGGAAGTAGCTGACGAGCTTGGCAAGACACCACAGAACACGTATGTACTCAAAACCAGAGCTCTGGCGCGTCTACGGAGATGCAAAGAGTTCCTGGAGGCATTGGAGGAACTGATGTGAGGGTTAATATCAAAGGGCAAAATATGAAGTTTCTCAGTGGAGAATGCCGCAATGACCGACCACGAAGAAAAAGATGAAAAAGCACGTTGGCAGCGCTTGGAGAATCATCTAGCCGGTGCAGACATAACGCCTATACCGGATGAGGTGCTTCAACTGGCGCGAGCAGTGGCTGGCGTGCGCGATTCGACTATGACGTGTGAAGAGTGCCAATCCTGGCTTCCCGCCTATGTGGATGCTGAGGTCGGCGGTTTGACTGTAGGCCAGATGTACCCAGGGGTTAAACGGCATCTGGATCTATGCCCCGACTGCGAGGCGGAGTATCTGGAGATGCTAGAACTGGCCCTGGCGGAAGACGAGGGAGAGCTAAGCGTACCTGACAAGTTACCGGTGCCGGACCTGACGTTTCTTCCTCGGCTTTCGCTCCCTGACTACGTGCGCTCCCTGGCAGAAGAGATCATCTCGACTACAAGGCCGCATCTGGTAGGTGATCTGAGGGCTATCACGGATACCTTCTTTGAGCGCGTCGCCACACTGGACGTGCAATTTACCTTGGGCCCAGGCTTCGCCCCGGCCCTGGGTTTCGGTGCCGGTGAGGTGCCCGAGGCATTGGAGGTTCTGGCCGCCACCTATCTTGCCACTCATTCCCTCACGGAAGCTCTGTCATCCAAAGAGATTGGTACCCAAGCCAGAGCCGGCCAGTTGCAAGAGACGCTGCGTCAAAAGGGGGAGGAGGCAGCCCGGGACGTGGGCCTGAGTCATCAGCAAGCACAGGCTTTCGCCGAGAAATACGCAGAGTTAGTAATTCGCGAGCCGGAAGCCCTTCAAAACCTGGCAACACGCCAAGCCCGCTAACTTGGTGTGACGATGACCTGTACCCAAGCCACCCCCGCGACTAATACAAACCCTGCTGGAGATGTCGGGCCCAAAGATCAGAGAGTCTCTGGTCAAGCTTGGGCGCAATCGCCCAAGCTCAACGTCTTCGCCCTTCCCACTCGCACCACCGTTCTATTCGCCCTGATCGTCTTGGTCATCATGCTCCCCATCCTGGCTTCTCTGACCGGCGATACACCTCTTTGCGAGCCCTTTATCGTCTTCGGGATGCTACTACTACCCCTACGTAGCTTTCTGCGCCGTCCAGATCAAGAGATGCGGCGTGGCCATATGACGGACCTCGATCTGCAGTTTCCCGCTCTGGCCCGCCACCTGGGTTGCCTGAGTGCCGAATTTGGCCTGTGTCGGAAGCCGCGTCTGTTGCTGGCCAACAAGCCAGGGATTGGATTGTACACCTTTGGCACCTTTACACGCCACCATTTGGCCATCCCGGTCGAGCAGGCTGCCAGACTCCAGGCAGACCTTGAGTCTGAAGATCAGGAGCGACGCAAAGGGGCTGAGGCTATTCTTCTTCACGAACTCAGTCACTTTGCTAACCAAGACATCCTGCCGGTTTTCTTTTCCAAAAGCTTGCTATGGGTCACTATCCTATTCATGAGCTTCAACCTGCTCGTTAGCCTGGTTCAGCCCGTCTTCTATAACACCATTATCCGGTTTCTTGACTTCGCTACTTTGTGGCCGCCGGAGTTCCTGCAGATGCTTGAAGCTGCGGATCCGGAAATGGCCCAGATCCTGGTTAATCCGCCAGAAGTCGAACCGGCAACCTGGGTACGCTACGGGCTGTATATCTTCACAGCCCACTGGCCCCTTATCGTGGGGGGGCTGGCATTATTGTTCTTGTTCTGGCGCGCCCTGTTGCGCACTCGTGAACTGTATGCCGACGCACGGGTGGCACAATGGCAAGGCACGACGTATCTCATCCAGCAAGGAATTTTGCGCGAAGCAGTGCGTGCTGCCATTCAACCCCGATCGGTCCGTTGGCGTCTGCCAGCCTGGGCTCGCCAAAGGATGGGATTTCTCTCTTCTCGATGGGGTCGCTTTTCCTTTCTGGCCCATCACCCCGGTTTGGAGACCCGGCGATCATGCCTGATTCATCCCGACCAGGTGTACGGCAGCGATTGGGCCATTGCAGCAACAGCTGGATTCACCGTCGTTCTGTTGAATCTTATCCTAAGTTCTCTGCTCATTTCCCGCTATCTGCGCGGCCCCAACGCCACGCTCCCGTTTGTTCTGGGGTTTACTGTTCTCTCTCTATCTCTACTGCCGTCTGTATGCGTATTTGCTGGCCCACTACCGCAACTACGGCGCAAAATTGTGCGCTTGGTATTGATTTTCACTGGTATCAAATTGATTCCTCAATACGCCTTGAGCCTCGTCATAGTTATGGGGATCATGGCCAACCCACGAATCATTGATCTGGCCGCATATACTATGGTGGGTGCCTTAGGCGAGGGCCTTCCCTCACTCGGCGTTCCCGTATCTTTTGTGCTAGAGGTATACGTGCTGCGTCCGGCCATCCTGTTCACCTTCGTCATGCCTATCACCCTAACCTTGTTTCTGCTCTTAGATACGCACCTGAAACGAATAGCCTTGACCTGGTACGGCGCCCCCATATTAGGCAAAAACCCGGTCGCCCTCTTTTGGGGACTGACCGGGTGGCTGGCGCTCGTTCTTTGGTTTGTGGTGTTGCCCTTCTACAACGTCGCTGCTGCGCCGACCGCTCACACCCTTCTTGACCCCCTGATCCTGGGTCGGATGGGCATGATTCTACTGCTCAGTGTCGGCGTGGTCGTCCTCCTGCTGCGCCTGCACCGCCGCTACGCCAACCGCTGTCCTGCGTGCACTGCTTCAGTTCCCGGTCCATATCAACTTGGGATGAGTTGTCCGCACTGCAAGACAGTGTTTCACCCCTGGCTGTTGGCTAACTATTGAACGTTCCAGGCCCTGAGTTCTTTGATGAGCAAGATCACAAAGTGGCCCAAGAACGCTAGTGGCGCCAGGCATCCAATCCCCATGGTCCACAAAAGCGGTACTCCCCATAAGAGTTGCTCACCAAGAGGTACAGCCGTCAGGTTGCCCAATCGTCCGTACTGCCGGCCAATAGTCAGTACTAGCAGAAGATAGAGCACCCAAGCGGCCGCCATGAAAACCACGCTGGCATCCTCGTATACCAGCAGGAAGAGGCTGCTGCCATACAGGCCGACGCATAATCCCCAGGCCAGCAAGCTGATGACAACGTTCAAGTTTTGTAGGAGTGGTATGGCAGACCCCCAGAGGGACCACTGCCATCGGAGCCAACCAAGCGTAATGAAAAGCATGGCTGCCATGATCCCAAAACCGCGCCAGGTACCGAGGAGACGGCGATAGGCAAAGGAGAGGTAAAGAACGCAACTCGTAGTAAGTGCAATTCCCACCCACGTGACCCAGGTAGCTCTCTGGCTGGCCGGCAGCAGCCCGAAGATAAGCAACACCCCCACGGTGATAAACCATGTGATTCGAGTGATCCAGCGCATTTTTCTACTTCCAGGGTAATTACTCAGCATGTTACCCTACCACTTGCCGCCAGTCAAACGTCAATTAGAAATGGGGCTGGCACCCAAGTGCTGCGCAGGCCCAAATGGTTTTAATGTGAGAGTCAGGTGAAAGACTCCGGAGGAATCTAGCATTTAGATGACTTAGAGATTGCACACGCGTTGCGCCAGCTTTAGCCCGCAGCTAGTTTGGCTCTCTCGATTGGCGCGCGCTGTACTGTGAGAGCAAAAAAGAAAGTGCCTTCCTTGGATCAAGGATACCTTACCTACAATGCTTCGACACTTGCCTGACCTTAGTGTTGACGAACTTGCTCGGCGCTGTCGACAGGAAACCCAGAAGTACATGGGCGGCCATCCTCACGACGATGCTTATGGATTAGAACTCTTCCGGCGGGCGATTATCCACCATGACCAAACTGCCTGGAAGGCGATTTACGCCGAGTATCAGGCCCTGGTCACACTTTGGGTTCAACGTCATAGCAGATTCGAGAGTATTAATGAGGAGGCGACCTTCTTTGTGAACGCCGCCTTTGCCCGCTTCTGGCATACAGCATCCAGGCACACGGCGAGACCTCAGTTCAATGATCTTGGCGGCCTGCTGAGATACCTCAGACTGTGTGTCCACAGTGTGATTGAGGACGAATGCCGTCGGCGGCGGCGCTGGCCGCAGGATGCGCCAGCCTTGGATGATCTCCTGGAGGTGATGGCTGACGGCGTGCCTTCTCCCGAAGCGCACGCCATCAGTCAGATGGCAGCAGAAGCCCTGGAGCAGTCCGTGCTGAGTCACTTACGGGGCGAGGAAGAAGAGGTAATCGCCACCTTAAGTTGGACATACGGCCTGCACCCCAGGCAGATTCAGGCTAACCGCCCGGACCTGTTCGCCGACGTCCGGCGTGTCTACCAGATCAAGCGCAACATCTTGAACCGGCTACTGCGCGACCCTGAGATTCGGCAGCTCATGAGCCAGCTACGCTAGAAGTGCCTCTGGTTGCGTTATCTGTTGTCGATTAAGTGGTTGCCGATTCAAGATTGCGAGACAACATTGGGAGATCACCTTAGCCACTGAGGAGGATAGATGTGACAAGCCGTCAGCACTACCTACACCCGACCTACCGCTTATTGCTCATGTTTGTGCTGATCCTCACTACCGTCTGGCCCCTGGCCAGCGCTCCAGCCCCACTGGGAGCGGCTCCGCCGGATGAACCGCCTACTCCTACCTCGGTGGCTTCCCCTACACCCCAGCCACCCGAACCGGACGTCTCTTCCCAGGCAGTTGCCCCACCCGCGCCTGAGGATATTCCGCCGGAGGTGGAGCAAGCCCGCGCCCGCCACGCGATGGAGGCTGTGCTGACGAAGTACCTCGGCTACTGGACACCCTCCTATCAAGTCGCATCCATCGAGGTGGCCGTGGAGAGTGACTGGGCGCTCGGAGTCGCCCAATGGCAAGGTAAGAGGCAAGTACTGATTGGGCCGATTCACATCCTGGCCCATCGCCTGCCGGATGGCGTGTGGCAGGCCTTACTGCCGGACAGCGACGGCTTGTACCGTCAATGGGTAGACGCTCTACCGGGGAGTCTGGCATCAGTTGACGAGAAGGCTCGGCTGCATGCCCAGGCTACCGAAGCCGATGCTTTGCGACACCCCCAGGCTATGTTTGGGGAATTACCGGCAGTGGCTTTGCCAGCGCCAAACAGGGAGAAGCCGGACACGCCTCCTGAATCTGTTCTGGAACCAGTTTATTCCCTGCCCTCTCAGAAGGAACCAGGGCCTCTGGGGCCCGAACAAGCCCACGAAGCAGCGCTCTCCAGGATGAGAACGCAGGTGAACCTGGGACAAGCTCCTTTATGGGACGGGGCTGCCCTGGGCGATCCTATTCCGCTCTACGACCTGAGCAGCGAGGTGACCGCCTACCTGTTCCCGGTGAGCCAAGGGACAAACTCGACTGGTTATCTGACCGTGGCCGCGCTGCAACTCCCTAATCCTGTTCTTGAGTTCACCACCGAGGGCCCCACGCCTCTGTCCGGCGCCCTGGACCTGGCCAAACAGAAGGGGCTTCAAGTGGCGGCCCCTCAGCGCCCCCTTTACCTGGGGCTGCTGAACTACGGGTACGAGCTGATCGGGCCATCAACGGGACAGCGGCTAGTGCTGGACCTTCTCACCGGGGCCACTCTGCGCATTTCTGAAGAAGAGGCACGTATCCCCCTGCGCCAACGGATTCGGACCGACACCGTCCAGCCGCAAGATCAGCCCATCCAGATCATGGCTTATAGCCTGATCAGCGGGGTGCCTGATTGGAATCAATTCTGGGGTAGCTACGGCTGCTGGAGCGGTTGCTCACCGACGGCCACCACGAACATGATGGGATACTGGGATAACCAGGGCTACGGCAACCTGATTAACGGTAGCGATTGGCAGGGGGCGGTGAATGAGATGCGCAGCCGCATGGGAACCGAATGCATGCCAGACGGCAGTGGAGGGACGTATATCAGCAACATTTCTCCGGGCATCAACAGCTATGCCCAGGCTCACGGCTATAGTTTTGCCTCTGAGTTGTGGTGCAGTGAATGCAGCACCGGCCCCACCTATGACCGTTATCGAAGCGAGATAGATGGGAACCGGCCGCTGGTGGTGGACGTGATCGGTCACAGCACTTACCACGATCACTCTGTGGCTGGGGTCGGCTACGAGACCAACGGCTCGTATATGATCGTCCACGATAACTGGTCATCTACCGGCGAAAACGTCTATCTCCAGTATGGCAGTGGTTACAGCAGCATTTACATGCACCCCGTCGTCCCAGGAGGCGGCACCTCTTGCCCTCAATCCGGTGGCATCATCCTTTATCGACACGCCAACTATGACTGCGGGGGGCAAGGCGAGAATGTCGGCTACGTGCAACGAACCGCTCCAGGCGACTACGACATTGGCAGTCTGGGCATTAATGACCAGCCGTCGTCCATTCACGTTCCATCGGGCTGGTCTGTCAGACTCTACCGGGATGGCGGTTTCAGCGGTCCCTCGGCATGCCTCAATAGGGATGATAGCGATTTTGCCGACAATTCCTACGATGGCGGCAGCATTCTAAATGACTCCGTTTCCTCCTTCCGCGTTTACAGTAGCCTCAACTGCGGTGGCGCCTCCGGCGAGGGGGTGAATCTTTGCCGCAGCACCGGCTACAGCAACTGTATGCTCTTCACCAGCGACGCGCCCAGCCTGGGCAACGCCGGCTTTGGCAACGACGACGCCGAGTCGATCCAGATGTTGGGGGATTGGTCCGCCGTTCTCTTTGTGGATGATAATTATCAAGGCACTCACAGTGTGTTTAACGGCAGCGACTCCAACCTGGGCGATAACGCTATCGGCAATAACCAGGCGTCTTCAATGCGGGTCCGCAAGCGCAGCCCGGCTAACTTCACCCTCTTTGACCTTGGTGACTGGAACGGCGCTTCCTTCCCCAGTGACCGCACCATCCACGACCTGGGACACTGGGACTTCAACGACCGCGCCGAGTCGATTCGCGTCGCCTCGGGCTACCAGGTCATCGTCTGCGAGCACTCCGATTTCCACGGGGTCTGCGGACGGACGACGCAGGACGCAGGAGATCTGAACTCCTTAGCCCAGGGCTTGCGCAACGCGGCTTCCTCGGTGCGCGTTTGCGCCGGTAGCTGCCCACCCACTCCCAATGCCCCCAGCCTGAGCAGCCCGGTCAACGGGGCTGCCTTCTCACCCGGAAGTCTGGTCACCTTCCAATGGTCTGGGAACGGCGACCAGTACTATGTCGAGTTGTGGGGCGGGAGCCTGGGCTCGACCCAGACGTCGGGCTGGATAGATGGCCTCCAGTGGAGCAAAAGCGGACTCCCCACCTCGTCCAGTCCCTACTACTGGCACGTCAAAGCCTGGAACGGCTATGGGGAAAGTGGCTGGAGCAGCACTTGGAGCTTCACGATCAGCGGCGCGCCGGCCGCGCCTTCCAATCTGGTGGCTACGGCCGCCTCCCGCGAGCAGATCAATCTCTCCTGGACTGACAATTCCAGCAACGAGACGGGCTTCAAGATTTACCGCGATGGCGCGTACATCGCTCAGGTTGGAGTGGGCGTCACCGCGTACCAGGATACCGGCCGGCAGTGTAATACGACCTATTCCTACACGGTGCGGGCGACCAACGCTGCTGGGGATTCGGCTGCCAGCAACCAGGCCAGCGCGACCACGCACGCCTGTCCATCGCCGGTAGACCTGGTTCCTACCCAGTTGAGCGGCTGGGCTTATCCGATCATACCGTCCTCCACCACGGGCACCTACCAAGTTAGCGAACTCTATACGGATCGCCCCACCCACCTGGATTGGGGGGTGACCAACCGGGGCGGCACCGACAGCAGTGGGGACGTGTACGGAGAGGTATATATTGACTCGACCCTATTAGCCAGCTACAACTTCGGCCAGGTGCGAGCCTACGAGGCCTGGTATTTCAGCGATTGGCCGAGCTGGACGCAGAGCGTATCCGGCTGGCACACACTGAAGGTAGTGGCGGACCCGGATAATCTGATAGCCGAAGCAGATGAGAGTAACAACAGTTGGGAAGGGCAGTTTTACTGGCAGCCTACGTGCAACGACGCTTATGAGGACAACGACACGTATACCAGCGCCACTGCGTTAGCCCCTGGCCAGACGCGCAACGCCGACATTTGTGGGCCGGGCGACTACGACTATTACCGCTTCACCGGCACTGCCGGCCAGCGAATCGTGGTTGACATTGATGCTCAGGTGAACGGTTCGCTGCTCGACTCCTACGTTTCACTCATAGACAGCGACGGTCTGACCATACTGGCCGAGCATGACGATGAGGTGGTGGGAGTGCGCCGCGATGCGCACCTGGGTTACGAACTCCCTCACAGTGGCACTTACTACATCCGCGTCCGTGCCTGGGAACATCCTGATGCCGGCGGCCCCGACTATTTCTACAACGTCACGCTGCTTCAGGACAACACGCCCCCCAGCGGCGAGATCACCTCGCCATCTACGGATGCCTGGCTCAATCCCATGCTGGAGACTGTGGTTGCCGCCGCTTCTGATGGGCAGAGCGGCATCAGCCACGTGGACTTCCTGTGGCACGACGCCGACTGGTCCAGCTCCGATTGGATCTGGTTGGGGAGCGATTGGGACGGGAGTGACGGCTGGAGTCGGGCTTTCGATACCAGCGGCCAGCCGGAACAGGACGGCGGCGCCCTTTACATCTGGGTCTTCGACTGGGCTGGCAACTGGATCGAAGATGGAACGTGGCAGTTGGGGATTGACCGCACCCCTCCCAGCGTCGGCGCTGGCATAAGCCCACTGTACGGTGACGCCCCCTTCCTTGACTTCTACGTGTGGTGGTATGGCTCAGATAACCTGTCGGGGATTGCCAGTTACGATGTCCAATACCGAGACGGGCCAAGTGGTGCCTGGACCAACCTGCTGAACGGCACGACCGATACCCGCACTCGTTTCGTCGGCCAGGATGAGCATACCTACTACTTCCGCGCCCGCGCCCGGGACGAGGCCAGGAACCTGGGTACCTACGCCAGCGGTGATGGCGATGCGCAACGCATGGTCAATATCTGCGCCACGTCGGCGGATGCCCGAGAACCCGATAATAGCTACAGCGAGGCCAGAACGATTGCGACGGACGGTAGCTGGCAATCTCACAACTTCCACGCCGCCGGCGACCAGGACTGGCTCAAATTCACGGCCACGGCCGGCGTTACCTATACCCTGGTGACGGCCAACACCGGAGGCCATGCTGACACCATGCTATCTCTTTATTCTCCCAATGGGACCACCTTACTCGCCTTCAATGACGACGATCCCGACAACTGGCCGGCCTCTCTCCTGGAATGGGGCGTTACCAGCCACGGCACGTACTATGTTAAAATCGAACATTGGGATCCACATGCCTATGGCTGCACTGCGGCCTATGATGTATCCGTAGCCGAAACAGGGACTTTCGAGATATCTAACAGAGTGTTCCTACCGATCATTTTGAGAAATGCTCTGTACTGAAATGCACCCCTCCAAGATGAACGGTTGACAAGGTTCAAAAATTGTGTTAGATTTGAATTGGTAATGATCCTTTACTGCCATTCTACTATCTAACCATTTTCCTAATTGGCGATTTGCTTTCTTCTTCATCCCCAGTGTGGAAAACACTGCCACACCACCTCAACTAGTATTTCTGTCAACCGTCCGAGAAGATCTCTACCTACCACTGCAAGGTACAGTCATCCATTAGCCCGTCCTCTCGTTAGGTGCAGGGAATGTAAACGGCATCGAGGCAAAATGAGATGGCCATGGGTCAAGCTATTCCTGCTGGAACCGTAGAGGCGCATGTTCAGGGAGGGGTTAGCGGGCAGGTTGCCGTCGGGAATAACATCTGCCAGATTGGCTCTAACTACGGTGTCGTGGTCAATGTCGCCCAACCTGGGCAGCAACCTCACCTGCGTCCGCACCCTACTCCCGTTTTGCTGCGCCCGCGCCCGTTTGCAGACCTGTTGGATCGGGAAACGGAGGTCACCGGCGCCAGCGCTGCCCTGCAGTCCGCGCAGCCGGTGGAGTTCTACGGCCAGGAGGGATTGGGCAAGACGGCTATCCTGCGCTACCTGGCTTATGACCCCTTCACTACTGCCTTCCCCGATGGCATCGTTTATCACCGAGTTCGCCGCCAGCCTCCGGCTGATCTACTCCAATTTCTGATTGATGCTTTCTACGAGAGTGACGCGTCTTTCAAGGCCACCGACGCTCAAGCCCGCCATGCCCTTCAGAACAGACAGGCCCTGATCCTTCTGGACGACGTGGAACTGGCGCGGGATGAGGTGGATGCGCTAATGAACGCTGCGCCGCGCTGTGTCTTCCTGCTGGCTTCGCCGGAGCGCTGCCTGTGGGGAGAAGGCCGCTCCATAGCCCTGGGTGGGCTACCCGTGGATAAGGCTGTAGCCTTGGTGGAACGGGCACTGGGGCGGCCTCTGTCCCGATTTGAGCGCCTCCCCGCCCATGGTCTGTGCAATGCTCTGGGTGGTCATCCGCTGCGCATCCTCCAGGCGGTGGCCATGGCCCAAGAGAAGGGCGATTCGCTGGCGGAAGTGGCCCGCCGATTACAAACCCCTTCCCCTACCAAAGCACTGACAACGCAAATCATACAATCACGCTCGGAGCCGCAACAACGGATTCTGGCGGCGCTGGCTGCCCTGGGCGGCGCGCCTGTTTCTGCCGAGCACCTGGCCGCGCTAACCGGGCTCCCTAATGTGGAGCCCATCCTGGACACCTTGCAGCGGAGCGGCCTGGTGCAGGCCCACAGCCCTCGCTACAGCCTGACCGGGACCTTGGGGCAGGAGCTGCGCCAGATGTGGGATCTGACGGCGTGGGCGGAGCGGGCTCTGGCCCACTTCACGGCATGGGCAGAGGCTCAACAGCGGGCCCCTGAGCGCCTGGTGGAAGACATCGAAGCCATCCTGCAAGTCACGGAATGGGGGGCCAGGTCTGCGCGCTGGCGAGAGGTCCTGCGCATAGGGCGGGCGGTAGAAAGCGCGCTGATCCTGGGCAGGCAATGGGGAGCCTGGCAGAAGATGCTAAACCTGGTCCTCCAGGCGGGCCGGGCGCTGAGCAATCGAGCCGCCGAAGCCTGGGCACTCCACGAGATGGGCAGCCAGGCCCTATGCTTGGGGGATGTTGCCACAGGCCGCAAGCTGCTAGGCGAGGCTCTCCGCCTGCGAGAGGCATTGGGGCATCAAGCCGCAGCCGCGGTAACCCGTCACAACCTGAACCTCGCCTTGGGGCCGGCGCCTCCGGCCCAGCCTCAAGCCCCGTCTACCCCTTCTCCGGCGCCAGGCAGCGCTCTGATTCCGAGTGCGATCATCGCTCTCGTGACGGTCGTAGCCTTGGCGCTGGGCGGGCTGGTGTTCTGGCGATATTGGCCGTGGCGCCCCCCCACGCCTCAGCCACCTGGCGTGGCGACCGCCACGGCCACCCCGGTGCCCACGGGGACGCCTATCCCGCAGCCGTCTCCCACCCGCACCCCAACAGCCACGCCCACGGGAACGCAGATAGCGACCAGCACACCGATGTGGACCAGGACGCCGACGCGCACGCCCACTTTCACCCCTACACCGACGTGGACCAGGACGCCGACACTCACACCCACGTTCACCTCTACGCCCACGCCCACTTTCACCTTCACTCCCACCCCAACGCCCGTTCCCATCATCGAATGCAGCGCCAACCCTACCTCGCTTAACGAAGGCGAATCTACCGAACTGAGATGGCACATCGAGAATGTGCAGGAGGCCTTCCTAAGTGGGGGCCGTTTCAATAACCAAGGTGTCACCGGGCCTTATGGTTCCGCGTCGGATAGTCCCCTCAGCAACACTACCTATACCCTGCGCGTGGTGCTGCGCAACGGCAGTGAAGAGTTCTGTAGTGTTACCGTCAACGTCGTTCCTGTTCCTCCCCCTGTGCCAGGCCCGGTGGGACCGGGAGACCCCACGCCATATGGCTCTTGGGCTTCCTGTCCGCTTGTGCTCAGTTGGTCGCCTGTATCCGACCCTAGTGGTATTGCTAACTACTATGTCGAACTTCAGGGTTGTGAACTTGGCCCCAACTG
>JAHELX010000274.1 GCA_024643945.1 Anaerolineales bacterium | reverse complement strand
AAGCCCATCACCGAGGCAACCATTGCCGAGGCGGCCCAGGCTGCGATGGATGCCTGCACGCCCATCGACGATGTGCGCGGCAGCGCCCGCTATCGCAAATTGATGGTCAGAAATCTGACAAAGCGAGCAGTTGCAGAAGTTTGGGAGCAGATTAAAAGTTAAGGTTAAGGTTAATACCCATTGGGAGGCAAGCATGGCGTTTCACAGAATTACCCTCACTGTCAACGGTGAAACCGAGATAGTTGACGTTCCCTCGAATATGACGCTGCTGCAAATGTTACGAGAAAAGCTGGTGCTGACCGGAACCAAGAACGGTTGTGCGGCCGGCGAGTGTGGCGCGTGCACCGTGATGATGAACGGTGAGCCAGTGAACAGTTGCATGGTGCTGGCTGTGGAGTGCGATAGGGCCGAGATTACCACTATCGAGGGGCTGGCTCACCCCGAGCAACTCGACCCGGTACAGGAAGCCATCATCGAGCAAGGCGGGGTACAATGCGGTTTTTGCACGCCGGGCATCCTTATCTCGACCCGAGCGCTGCTGGAACGTAACCCCAATCCCAGCGACTACGAGATCCGCGACGCGCTGGTGGGCAATCTGTGCCGCTGCACCGGCTATCTGCGGATTATTGAGGCCGTAAAGGAAGCGGCACGGCGGCGCAGCGCTGTGGCGGCATAGCTTGTGGAAACGAAAGACGCAAAGGACGAAGGACAAATGACGAAAGAGAAATTTCCCAGCCCCATTGGCGAGAGTGTGCCCCGCGTGGATGCGCGGGAAAAGGTGACCGGTGCCGCCCTTTTCGCCGACGACCTGCAATTTGGGCCGGGGCTGCTTTATGCGCGCATCAAACGCAGCCCCCATCCTCACGCGCTCATCAAATCAATTGACACCCGCAAGGCCAGGGCACTGCCCGGCGTGAAGGCGGTCGTCACCGGTGAGGATTTCCCCGGCTACATCGGCCTCTACTTACAAGACCGCCACATCTTCTGCCGTGACCGGGTGCGCTATGTGGGTGATCCGGTGGCAGGTGTGGCCGCCATCAGTGAAGAAATTGCCGAGCAGGCGTTGGAACTTATCGAAGTGGAATACGAAGTGCTGGAGCCGGTGCTAGACCCGGAATTTGGCGTCAGTCCCGACGCGCCCCTGGTCCACCCGAACCTGGGCAAGTACGAAGTCGTTCCCTTCATCCTCCCCAAGCCGGGCACCAACATCTCCAACCATTTCAAAATTCGCAAAGGGGACGCGGATCATGCCTGGGAGAAGTGCGCGGCCATCGTCGAGCGCAAATATCGCGTCCCGCACGTGCAACACGTGCCCATCGAGCCCCACGTGGCCATCGCCCAGGTGGAGGAGACGGGCAAGGTAACGCTGTGGGGCAGTTCGCAATCTCCCTTTGCCCAGCGCAATCTCATCGCCAAAACGCTGGGTATCTCGCAGAGCGACATGCGGGTCATCGCCCCTTATGTGGGCGGAGGCTTTGGCTCTAAGGCCGGCGTCAGCATGGAGGCGCCGGCGGTAGCGATCGCGACCAAAGTCAAGGGGCGGCCAGTGAAGCTACGCCTGACGCGCGAAGAGGAATTCTTCACCACTTTTGTGCGCCAGGGCCTGGTGGCCTACTTCAAGATGGGCTGCGACGAAAAGGGCCGCCTGCTGGCTATGGAGAACAAATTCTATTGGGACGGGGGAGCCTACACGGAATACGGCGTGAACATGACCCGCGCTGCCGGTTATAGCAGCAGCGGTCCCTACGAAGTGCCCAACGTGAAAACGGACAGCTACTGCGTCTACACTAATCACCCGGTCACCGGGCCCATGCGCGGTTTTGGGATGCCCGAGATGCACGCCGGGCTGGAGCAGTGCATTGACGATTTGGCCCAAGAAATCGGCCTGGACCCGGTGGAATTCCGTAAGCTCAACTGTCTGAAGACAGGCAGCATCCTGGTAACGGGCAGCAAGATGCATCCCACCGGCCTGCCTCAGTGCGTGGAAAAGGCGGCCCAGGCCATTGAGTGGGGCAAAAAGGATGCGCCCAGTGCGCCCCACAAAAGACGCGGCAAAGGGATCGCCCTGATGTGGAAAGCACCGGCCATGCCACCCAATGCCGGATCCAGCGCCTGGGTCGAGCTGAACGAGGATGGCACGGTGACGGTGGGCGTGGGCGGTCAGGATTTGGGCCAGGGGGCGTTCACCATTGCCGCCCAGATGGCCGCCGCCGGGCTGGGGGTGCCCTTCGAGTGGGTGCGGATTGCGACGCCAGTGGACACGCAGTACAGCCCTTACGAGTGGCAGACGGTGGCCAGCCGCCTCACCTGGAGCATGGGCAATGCCATCGTCAGCGCCGCTCGCGACGCCCGGCGGCAGATCCTGGAGCTGGTGGCCGAAGCATGGGGCGAGGACCCCGAAGACCTGGACATCGTAGATGGGCACGTGATCTCTTACAAGAGCGAAGAGTCGCTCTCGTTGAAAGATATTGTGGTCTACGGCTTGCCCAAGCCGGGTGACACGGGTTGGATTGGGGGGCCGATCATAGGACGGGGCAACTTTATGCCCACCTACGTCACCAGTCTCGATCCAGAGACCGGCCAAGGCGAACGGGCGGTGGTGCACTACACGACCGGCGCCCAGGCGGTGGAGGTCGAAGTGGACCTGGAGACGGGCAAGGTGGAGATCATTCGGGGCGCAGCCGCTTTCGACGTGGGTAAGGCCATCAACCCCGAAATGGTCAAGGCGCAGATGGAAGGCGGCTTCGTGCAGGGCCTCAGCACGGCGCTGTTCGAGAGCCTGCAGCTCAAAGATGGCGTGTTGCAAAACGCCAGCCTCGTGGACTATCGCATTGCCACCAGCGCCGACGCACCGCCCGACATCCAGGCCATCATTGTCGAGGTGCCACAAGACGACGGCCCGTGGGGGGCGCGGGGCATCGGCGAGCACTCTATGGTGCCCACCATCCCGGCCATCGCCAACGCCATTTACGACGCCATCGGCGTGCGGCCTGGATCACCTCCTTTTACCTCCGAGAAGGTGTATCTGGCGATGCTGGAGGCGGGTATCGTGGAATGACGTAACATATGGCCTGAGAGCAGTGAGCAGGATAGCAAAAGTAGAGAAGCCGGGACTCTGGAGAGGGGTTTCGGCCTCTTCGCTTCGAGTCGAACCTGGCCTTGACTTTGACACATTCTGTCCCTCAGATGTATACTTCGCCCTGTTCTCAGACCGAGAAATTATGAACGAGACGCTTTCTTTAGACTCTGATCACCAACGGAGACTGGCATTATCACCTTGCCGGCTGGACGGCGCGTGGCATAGCAATGGTTTGAGTTAGAGCTGGCGATGCTGCCTGCCCCCGCGCCACGCCTCTCCAGGTGCCGGCCGGGGGCTGTGTTTTCTCTGAGAGTGTGTCTGAAAAGTAGGGTGGGGCAGGCTCAGGCGGGCTACAAAGCCCACCCCACGACTTTTCAGACAGCCTCTGAATCAGGAGGCATGCATGCGCCGCCGTTTTGGATTGGCCTTCAACCTGGCGCGTCCCGCTTTCGGCGTGGGCGACGCGCTTATCTTGCTGGCACTGGCCACGCTGCTGTACATCGGGGCGCGACTGGCACTGAACGCCCCGGCCGAAGTTTCCGGCCCCGAAATTTCTCTTTCCCCTGCGGCACTGCCCTGGTACGCGTTGCAATCGGTGGGCCGGATGGCGATTGCCTACCTGCTTTCGCTCAGCTTCACCCTGGTCTACGGCTATACGGCTGCCCACAACCGTACCGCCGAAAAAGTACTGATGCCTGTGCTGGACGTGCTGCAAAGTGTGCCGATTCTCTCCTTTTTGCCGGTGGTTCTGCTCAGCCTGAGCGCCATCTTACCGGAAGATTTCGCCGTGGAACTGGCTTCCATCGTGCTGATTGTCACCAGCCAGGCGTGGAACATGGCCTTCAGCTTCTACCAGTCGCTCACTACCATCCCGGGCGAGATGCACGAAGCATCCGCTATCTTTCGCTTGAATCCCTGGCTGCGTTTCAAGACGATGGAATTGCCGTTTGCTACGGTGGGGTTGATCTGGAACTCGATGGTGTCGTGGGCGGGCGGCTGGTTCTTCTTGATGGCGGCCGAAACATTCAGCGTAGGCAGCCGTAACTTTCGCCTGCCCGGCCTGGGCAGTTACCTGCAAGCAGCCGCCAACGCCGGCAACACCCATTCGATTTTGTGGGGGGTGGGCACGCTGGTGCTGGTCATTGTGTTGATGGATCAACTGGTCTGGCGGCCCATGTTGGCCTGGTCCGACAAGTTTAAAGTGGAGATGGCGACAAGCGATGAACCACCGGAGTCATGGTTTTACGACGTGCTCAGCCGCTCGTGGCTGTTGGAACAATTTGGAGGCCATATCTGGCATCCATTGAATGAACGTGTGGACGCAGCGCTGGGGCATGTCTCCCAAAACGCGGCACTCTCGGGCAGATCGGCCAACGGACGGATTTCTGCAGTGACCCTCATCATCGGTATCGGCCTGGTGGCAGGGCTGGTCTACGGCGGATTGCAGGCGGCCTTGCTGCTCGCCACTTTGCCCGGCACGCAGTGGGCGCGTGTTGGTATAGGCACCATGGCCACATTGCTGCGGGTGAGCGTTGCGCTGGCGATTGCTGTGGCATGGACGGTGCCAGTCGGCGTGCTGATCGGTACCAATCGCAAGCTGGCGACTGTGCTTCAGCCCATTGTGCAGATTGTGGCCTCGGTCCCGGCTACCGCGCTGTTCCCCATCATCCTGCTGGCACTTATTAACGTGGTGGGTGGATTAAACCTGGCGGCCGTGCTGTTGATGTTGATGGGCACGCAGTGGTACGTGTTGTTCAACGTGATCGCTGGCGCGTCGGCCATTCCGCAAGATCTGGCTTACACTACCCAGTTGTTGCAGCTAAAAGGATGGGCGCGCTGGCGCACGGTAATCCTGCCCGCGCTATTTCCGTACCTGGTTACTGGCATAATCACGGGCAGTGGCGGAGCATGGAACGCCAGCATCGTCGCCGAGTACGTCAATTTCGGCGGGAAAACCCTGGATACAATCGGCGTCGGCGCCCTGATCGCGGAAGCCACTGCCAGTGGTAATTACGCGTTATTGCTGGGCGCTACACTCACGCTAATCATTACCGTCGTGACCATTAATCGCTTCTTGTGGCGACGGCTGTATGTAATGGCGGAAGAGAAGTATCGAATGGAATGAGTCTGAGCTATGACAAACAACGAAAACCGCAACGGCGTACTTTTAGAACTGCGGCATGTGTCTCGCTACTACGGCAAGAAGGCCAGGCGATTCATGGCCGTACAAGACGTGAACCTGAAACTCTACCCCGGCGAGTTTGTGTGCCTGCTGGGACCCTCGGGCTGCGGCAAGTCCACATTGCTGCGCATCATCACCGGGCTGAATCCGGCCAGTGAAGGGCAGGTGCTCTACAAGGGTCGCCCCCTCAGCGGCGTCAACCCGCATGCCACGATCGTCTTTCAGACCTTTGCGCTGTACCCATGGTTGACGGTACTGGAAAACGTCGAAATTGCGCTCAAGGCGCGTGGCATAGCTGAACCTGAGCGGCGTGAAAAGGCGCTGCAATTGCTGGACGAGGTGGGCCTGGACGGTTTCGAGTCGGCGTACCCCCGCGAGCTTTCCGGGGGTATGCGCCAAAAGTGTGGCTTTGCGCGCGCGATGGCTGTGGAGCCAGAACTGCTGTGCCTGGACGAGCCGTTCAGCGCGCTGGACGTGCTCAGCGCCGAGGCGCTACGCGGCGAGTTGATGGAATTATGGCTGGGCAAGGCCATTCCCACCCAGGCGGTGCTGATGGTGACGCACAACATTGAAGAAGCCGTCTTTATGGCCGACCGCATCATGGTGATGGATAAAGACCCGGGCCACGTGGTAACCGAATTCAGAGTTACCTTGCACCATCCCCGCCACCGCAAGGGTACCGCATTCCAGGCGCTGGTGGACAAAGTGTACGCGGCGGTAGCCGGCAGGACGGAACCGGAGCAAGAAGCCCTGGGTACCGCGCCGGGCCTGCCCGGTAAAACGGTCAAGCTGCCGGCTGCGCACATCAACGGCATGGCCGGCTTGTTGGAAACGATCAATGAAGAAGGCGGGCGACATGATCTATATCGCCTGGCCGACGAACTGGCGATGGAACTGGACGATCTTTTGCCTGTGGTCGAGGCAGCCGAATTGACCGGATTTGCTGTGGTAGATCAGGGCGACATTGTGTTAACCCCGCTGGGGCAGGCTTATGCCGATGCCAGCATCCTGGCCCGCAAGGAGATGATGGCCGGACGCGTGTTGCGATTGCCCATCATCAGTTGGATCTATGAAACGCTGCAGGCCGACGCCGACCATCGTGTGGACGAGGAATACTTCCTGGACAGACTTCAAGCTGAGTTCGGCGAATATGCGGAAGATCAACTGGACACGGCTATCAATTGGGCCAGGTACTCAGAGCTATTCGAGTTTGACGACGATACGGACGAATTGTACCTGCCGGCCCAGGTGGCAGAGAGGCAGACTGCTGGATAAAAACACAACACTCTTTCTGTCTAACCTTCCAAATCGTCCTTAAAGAGATCTCCTAACTCTCTCTCCCAGACATCATCAAGAGGCATAAAAGGAACTTCTTTAAAATTTCTCGCCAACTCCTCCAAATACTCTCTCACCTTTAGCTGGGGCATCTTCCCTTCCAATTCCTCGATCTTGGAATCCATGGATGAAAGGAGTTCATCACTTTGCCTCTCCAGGTCTGACAGATCAATCCCTAAATCGAACATGTGATTGAATCTCCTCATAAGGTCATACCATGCCTTGAAGTCAGTTTCTATCCTTATTCCCTGGAGGAGCGTTGAAAGCTGTTCGAAGTCATAGGCTGGAACAAATGCGTAAAAGTCGATAAACTCTACGCCTCTTGCTTCTGCTCTATCGATGAGATAGGTGCCTATGGTTGCTCCCCCTTCATAGTCGGAAAACTTGACGGCGTACTTGGCAAGCTCATCCTTCATTCCCCGAAGACTATAGACGCACGAAACTTCCCGATCCTTATCATATGGCATAGCGCCATAGACCCCTCCCACTGCGGCTACTCTTCTCACCTCCAATGCCTGCACTGCGTCAAAAAAGGCCTCTGCATATCGTTCTACGTTCAGATGAGGCTCTTCTCCCAGAAGAATCAGAAGGCCCTTTTTCTCATCCCCCGCATAAAAGAGCTCGTTTCTTCTGGGCGTCAACTCTTTCCTGTAACCTTCATCCAGTTTTATTTCTGGCCTCAAGAGATGATGAGTACCAGGGATTTGGAACAGATAAAATCCATCAGGCTTGATCTCCCCGATCTTTCTGGCGCCGGTTTGATCTATGAGGTATTGAGGCAAACCGGACGAAATGGCACCCGCGTCTGCCCATTGATGCCAGCCGGCTATCATATATTTCTCCTTAGCGACAGGATTTTCCCAAAGTTCGACCAAATCGTCCATGGGCATTCACCTCCAAGTGTGTTCGCTCCCCATGCGCTGCAAGAGAAAAATTGTAGCACGCCTTTTTCGAAGCGTCAAGCATGTTCAAAACGATTGCTTTGCCTCCCGGCATCGAGTATAATATACTGATGAAAGGGCGTTCCCATCGAAAGTCCTTTCGTAGGGCATATTTTGACTTCGAGGAAAAGTTCATGGAAGTGAACTGTTTGTGTCAAGGGGGAAACGGTCATGGCACAACTGATAGATTTTCTTTCGACCTTTGGGGTATTGATCATCATTCTGTTGATCCTGCTCAGTTCAGCCATCAAGATTCTGCAGGAGTATCAGCGGGCGGTGATGTTCCGCCTGGGCCGGCTGGCCGGCGTCAAGGGACCAGGGCTGATTTTCATGATCCCTATCATAGACCGC
>JAHELX010000273.1 GCA_024643945.1 Anaerolineales bacterium | reverse complement strand
ACTCTTAACCGGCACAAATTCGACGCTGATTCCTTCTGCCTCAAAATAACCTTCCTGATCGGCAACGTAGAAGGGTAGGATGTCGAGGATGGGCAGCAGGCCCATCTTCAAGTTGGTGTCCTCAGTCTTTTTGCCCGGCACACAGGCTGCCAGGGACAGCGAGAGCATGGCGACGATTGTCAGTACAAGCACCAAGTTGTGTTTACGTACCATTCTCCTCCACTTTCTATGCACGATTAGATATTCTTTTCACAAATTTAATTCTACTACGTTACCCACTTTATGTCCATAGGTCGGGCGGGTAGCATGGTGTACCAAAGGGCCTATTCTGGCAATAGGTCTTTTGGGCATAAGAGGCAAGGCGAGGATCTGCCAGCCAGAGGCGGCAGTGAAATAAACAGCAGGTACGGTCTTCGACTGTACCTACCGCATAGAGGACACTTATTTCAACAACCCCTGTCTATACCCCTCGCTGACCGCGTGACTGCGGTTTTTCACTCCCAATTTGCGGTAGATGTTGGTCAGGTGATTCTTGACCGTCTTCTCTGCCACGAACAATTCGTCAGCGATCTCAAGGGTGGTCTGCCCGGTCGCAGCCAGTTGCAGCACGCGCATCTCGGTTGGGGTCAGCGTTGGGGGGGCGGGCGATTCCTGCGAGGCGCGCCGGTAATCGTGCAACAAGTAGGCAGTCACGCTAGGGTCCAGCCAACCTTTGCCAGCGTGCGCGGCCCGTACGGCCTCGGCAATCTGCGCTGCCTTGACGCTCTTGACGATGTAACCTATCGCGCCGGCCAAGGCAGCCGCCCGTACGTCGGTCTCGTCATCTGATTCGGTCAGGGCCAACACTTTGACCTGGGGATATCTGTCTGCAATCTGGCGAATCGCCCGGATACCCCCCTGGGGATCGTGGCGAGGCATGCGCAGATCCATCAGCACTACGTCTGGAGACAACTCGCCGGTCGCAGTGACCGCGTCATCCGGCGAGTCAGATTCGCCGACAACGGTAATGTCGGGCTGGCGTTCCAGCAGTTTGCCCAGCAACTCGCGGTGCAAAGCCATGTCGTCGGCGATGAGAACGCGAATTTGAGTCATGCTCTGCCGTCCCGATGCGCAACGAGAGGGACAATAATGGTTACCTGAGTGCCGCCCCCAATGGAAGAGCGGATGTCTATGTCACCTCCAATTTCCTGCGCTCGCTCTCGCATGTTCCAAAGCCCCAGTCCCGCCCGTCCCGATCCAACCTCGACAGGATCAAAACCCCCACCTTCGTCTATCACCTGCACCGTGGCCTGGCCGTTGGTGCGGCGAACGACTACTGTAGCCTCCTCTACCCCGGCGTGCTTCCAGACATTGGTCAATGCCTCGGTAACGATGTAACCCATATGGCGGATGGCGTCTATTGGGACCTGGGGTTCGGTGACCGGCAGCTTTAATTCAACCACCAGGCCGGTATTGCGCTGAAAGCGGTCAGCGATACGTGTCAACTCGCCGCCCAAGGTGAGTTGGGCCGGGTCCTGTCGCAACGCCCGCACAATCCAGCGGATGCCTTCGTGGACTTCACCAGCCAGAGTCACCACCCGCAGCATCTCTTCTTCGGCTGCTTGTGCGTCTTCGACCAGTAGCAGGCTGGCGTACTCGGCCCGCCGGCTCAGTGCCGAAAGCTGGCTGAGAACGCCGTCATGAATGTCGGTGGCGATGCGCCGCCGCTCTTCCTCTACAGCGGCCTGTTCGCGCAAGGCATTGGCCCGATCCCGGCTGTGTTGCCAGGCAATCATCATAGCCGCCAGCGCCGCCAGCAGCCCACCAGTGACCCAATAGCTGGCACTGCGCAGCACCACTTCATCTACCTGGCGATACTCGATGACCACGGGCAGCGTGTAACCGTCGAAATACAGGGATGACACGAAGCTCGCAGTGGACATCACGACCACGCTCACAAAAAGCGCTGCCCGGCGAAGCGGCTTGTCGGCACTGGGCAGCGAGAGAGCAGTTGTCACCGTAGGAATGAGAGAATAGAGGGAAAAAATGTTGCGATAGCCTCCTCCGGCCAGGTTGACAATGAGGATAGCCAAGAGCGTATCGAACATGATGAAAGGGGCGGATCTCAGCCAACGGCCGGCGTGAGTAAGCAGAAGCACAGCCAACCCCAAGGTGTAGACAGCAGCTACTACCCATAACATCAACAGATTGGCAGTCCGAGCGGCGATAATTGGGTGCGGGTAGAAGAAGAGAATGCCCAAAGCGTAGATCAGCGAGGCAACCCGGCTGAGCATCGCCAGCCAGGACAGCCAATAACCAACTTGTTGCGCGGTCAGTGAGTGCCGCATAAGCTATAATCTCCACTGGGTAGCATGGGGAAGCATCCGCACAGAACGTGGCCCGCAGTTCTACATCATCCCCCGCGTCCCGTATTATAGTGCGAATCTGGCCAGGATTCAACGTCAGATCATTGAGAGGGTACATTTCCTATTGGTTCGAGTGACCCAGAAAACCCTCCCGGAGCAAAGCCCCCCCACGGGGCAGGTTACTAATTGCCGGGTGCGGCTCCATTTATTGCGATCATGCCTAACATAATACAACCTGCGGGAGGGTTTTCCCCAAAACTGATATGACCCATTGAGACGCGATTGCCCCGGGATGAAATAGGACCACTAGATCCTCATGTTATGTCAAAACAGGGGTTGACAAAAGGCCTGTTTTGTGATATGATTGCCCGCAATAAGTACAAGTCCATACAAAAGGTTATAAGTCGAACTGATGCCATTTATCGGCCTGATCGTAGTCCTCCTTATTAGTGTGCTCCTTATTGTTAAGGAGCCATTGTCCGCTGGGGGGACTTAGGTCAGGCTGATTACATCAGCACAGTTTAAAGCAAGCCAGGGGCCTCCCACACGGGAGGCCCTTTAGTTTTTGTCGAGTCGAATCCGTCGTGCAGCCACGATGCTGCCGGGGCACTGGCGCCCGCCGATTTCGGAAGGCCGGGCGTCTTTTATTTTTAAAATTTTAGAAAGGGGGGAGTTTCGTATGAGTGAGAAGAAGAACGGTGCCCAAATTGTTTGGGAAAGTCTCTTGTTCGAGGGGGTGGAAGTTGTCTTTGGCCTGCCGGGGGGAGCCGTCTTGCCTATCTACGACGCGCTGGCCAAATACGAGTATCCCATCCACCACGTCCTGGTCACCCACGAGCAGGGCGCCTCGCACATGGCCGATGGCTATGCCCGGGCTACGGGACGCGTCGGGGTCTGTATGGCTACCTCTGGGCCGGGCGCGACCAACCTTATCACCGGTCTGGCCACAGCCAACATGGACTCGTCGCCTGTCGTTGCCATCACCGGGCAGGTGCCCACCAGCTTGCTGGGGCGCGATGGCTTCCAGGAGGCGGACGTGCAGGGAGTGAGCCTGCCGGTCACCAAGCACAACTATCTGGTGACCGACATCCGCGAGCTACCCCAGGTCCTCAAAGAAGCCTTTTACATCGCCCGCACCGGGCGGCCCGGTCCTGTTCTGGTTGACATCTGCAAAGATACGCAACAGGCCGAGATGGAATTTGAGTACCCCGAAAGTGTCAATCTGCCTGGCTATAATCCGACGCTCACCGCCGCCGACCCGGAGGCGATTGCTCGCGCTGCTCGCCTCATCAACGAAGCGGAACGCCCGCTCATCGTGGCTGGACAGGGCGTCTCGATTGCTCATGCTGAGACAGAACTGCGCCAGTTGGCCGAGAAAGCGAATATTCCAGTCGCTACCAGCCTGCTGGGCATCGGCACCATTCCTGAGACACATCCGCTATCGATTGGCATGGGAGGAATGCACGGCGAGGCATTCACCAATTATACCCTGCAAGAGTGTGATGTGTTGGTTGCCATCGGCGCGCGCCTGGACGATCGCTTGACGGGAGCTTTCAGCACTTTTGCCCCCAAAGCCAAAATCATCCACATTGACCTGGATCCCTCAGAAGTCGGCAAGAACCTGACCATTGATACCCCTGTCGTGGGCGATGCATTGTTGACCTTGCGGGCGCTGCTCCCGCTGGTTGAAGCCAACGAGAACCCGGCCTGGCTGGCCCAAATCGCCGAATGGAAAAGCGACACTGACCAGCGCGACCTGTTAGCCCAAGAAACCGACGAACTGGTGCCGCCTTTCATTATGCGCCAACTCTGGCACTTGACGAATGAAGGAGATTGCACCATCGTCACCGACGTAGGCCAGCATCAGATGTGGGAGGCGCAATACTTTCCTCACACCAAAGGTCGCAGTCTGGTCACCTCGGGTGGCTTAGGGACGATGGGCTACTCGCTGCCGGCGGCGATTGGGGTACAAATGGGACGCCCTAAAGAAGAAGTGTGGGTCGTGGCCGGCGACGGCGGCTTTCAGATGACCATGTCTGAGCTTTCTACCGTTGTGGCCGAGGGTCTGCCCCTCAGAATTGCCATCATCAACAACGGCTACCTGGGTATGGTCCGACAGTGGCAAGACGTTTTCTATGACAAACGTTATGCCGGCACCCCGCTCCATAACCCGGACTTTGTGAAAATCGCTGACGCATACGGAATTGAAGCGCTGAGCGTTAATCGCAAGGAAGACGTGGAAGCTGCCATCCGACAGGCCCAGGGGCACCCTGGCCCCTTCTTGATTGACTTTCAGGTAGACCCCTTTGCCAACGTCTTCCCTATGGTCGCGCCGGGCAAGAGTAACGCCGATATGATCCGCCGCCCTATTCCGGCCGGGGAAGCAATTGAAGACTAGAGACTGGAGATGAGAGCCGATCTCCGATCACCAATCTCTGCTCTCAATGTAAGGAGACAAACTTTATGGAACACACGATGATCGCATGGATGGAGGACAAGCCAGGCGTGTTGAATCGCGTGGCAGGCCTTTTCCGCCGGCGCAATTTCAATATTGAGAGCCTGGCCGTCGGGCCCAGTGAAACTCCGGGTATTAGCCGCATGACATTCGTGGTAGACGGCGACAGCCGCCAGTTGCGCCAGGTACAGACACAACTCTCCAAACTCATCAACGTGACCGCTGTACAAGACGTGACCGACGAGCCGACGGTCATCCGTGAACTGGCATTGGTCAAGGTACAGGCCACCAGCGCCAATCGCGCCGAAATCTTACAACTGGTTGACATTTACCGTGCCAGCATTATAGACGTGGCGATGGATTCACTGGTCATTCAAATCACCGGCCCGGAGGAGCGTGTCGACTCGCTAATCGACCTGCTGGAGACTTTTGGCATCAAAGAGATGGTGCGCACCGGCCGGGTGGTGATGGTACGCGGCAACGGCAGAATAAACGGTAGGCAGTAGTTGGTCATTCATATTAACTTTTAGAAGGAGAAGGAAAACGTGGCTAACATCTATTACGACAACGACGCCGATCTGAGCCTGCTGGACGGGAAGAAAATTGCAGTCATCGGGTATGGAAGTCAAGGGCACGCCCACGCGCTCAACCTGCGCGACTCGGGAGCCGATGTGCGGGTAGGGTTGCATTCGGGCAGCAAGTCCCGGGCCAAGGCCGAAGCCGAAGGTTTGCGCGTGATGTCCGTTGCTGACGCCTGCGCCGAAGCCGACGTGATCATGCTGCTGGCACCCGACACCAAACAGCCGACCATCTACAAAGAGTCCATCGAGTCGCATCTGGCACCCGGCAAAACGCTTATGTTCGGGCATGGCTTCAACATTCGTTTCGGGCAAATCATTCCCCCTGAGTTCGTGGACGTGAGTATGATCGCGCCCAAAGCGCCCGGTCACCGGATGCGCGAGTTGTTCGTCGAGGGGGTGGGCACGCCCTGCCTCCTGGCCGTTCAACAAGATGCCAGCGGCCAGGCCAGGCCCTTCGCCCTGGCCTATGCCAAAGGCGTGGGGGGCACACGCGCGGGGGTCATCGAAACTACCTTCGCCGAGGAGACGGAAACCGACCTGTTTGGCGAACAGGCGGTGCTGTGTGGCGGCGTCAGTGCCCTGGTCGAGAGCGGCTTCAACACGCTGGTGGAGGCTGGCTACCAACCTGAAATCGCCTACTTTGAGTGTTTGCACGAATTGAAACTTATCGTAGACCTGATGTATCAGGGTGGCCTCAGTTACATGCGCTACAGCGTCAGCGATACTGCTGAGCATGGCGACTACACTGGCGGCCCCAAAATCATCACCGACGAAACCCGGGCGACTATGAAAAAGATGCTGGCCGACATCCAGTCAGGAGCTTACGCCGAAGAGTGGATCGAGGAAAACGCCCAAGGACGGCCCTGGTTCAACCAGCAGCGCCAAAAGGCCCGCAATAGCCAGATCGAACAGGTGGGCAAAGCACTGCGAAAGATGATGCCCTGGTTGAATCCGAAGGAGATAGAGTAAGAGGCTAGAGATTAGAGATTGGAGATTAGAGACATTGTGCCCTTTGGGAATTGAGGTCACGGAAGGGGGGTGATGGTCCATGACGGACGATGGTCTTGCTGATCTTACCATCCGACAACTGCTGCCGATTATCGGCTACATGCCTATCAACTATTCGAAAGGAGATTACCCGTCATGGACGAGGATGGGGTTAGTACTCAAAATATTCACGATACCGTACTGATTTTCGACACTACCCTGCGCGACGGCGAGCAATCGCCGGGTGCAACGCTGAACGTGACAGAGAAGCTGGAGATCGCACGCCAGCTTTCACGCTTGGGCGTGGACATTTGTGAGGCCGGTTTTCCCATCGCCTCGCCCGGCGACTTTGAGGCGGTACGTCGTATCGCTCAAGAAGTCGGTCCGCTGACCGAAGGCCGCAAGGCCGGCCAGCCGATGGTCATCGCCGGGTTGGCGCGTGCCAACCAGGAGGATATTGCCCGCGCCTACGAGGCTGTCAAAGTCGCGCCGCGCCACCGCATCCATACGTTCCTGGCCACCAGTGACATCCACCTGCAGCATAAGCTCAAGATAGATCGGGAGGAGTGCATCCAGCGGGTGGTCGAGGCGGTGAGCTACGCCCGCAGCCTGTGTGATGATGTAGAATTCTCGCCCGAAGATGCTGGGCGCTCCGACCCGGAGTTTTTGAGCGTGGTACTAGGCGAGGCCATCAAAGCGGGTGCCACTACTCTCAACATCCCCGACACCGTCGGCTACACCACACCCGAGGAGTTCGGTTGGCTCATGGGATATCTGATCGAAAACACACCTGGCGCCGATCAGGTTGTCTGGTCGGTACATTGCCACGATGACCTGGGGCTGGCCACAGCCAACAGCCTGGCCGGCGTCAAGGCCGGCGCGCGCCAGGTGGAAGTCACCATCAACGGCATCGGTGAGCGCGCCGGCAACACCTCGTTGGAAGAGGTGGCAATGGCTCTCCACACCCGGCCCCAGGTTTTCAACCTGCGCACTAACATTGATACCCGGCAGATCACCCGTACCAGCCGCATGGTCAGTGCCTATACCGGGATGGTCGTCCAGCCTAACAAAGCCATCGTTGGCGCCAATGCCTTTGCGCACGAGGCGGGCATCCACCAGGACGGTATGCTCAAGAGCCATCTGACCTACGAGATTATGCGGCCCGAGACGGTGGGGCTGACCTCCTCCCGGCTGGTCTTGGGCAAACACTCTGGTAAACATGCTTTCCGCGTCCGCCTGGAGGAGTTGGGCTACGACAATCTGAGTGACGATGAGATCAACCTGGCTCTTGACCGCTTCAAGCGGCTGGCCGACAAGAAAAAGGTAGTCGCCGACGCCGACATCGAGGCCATCATCGCCGACGAAATCTACCAGCCGCCAGAAACCTGGCGACTGAATCATATCCAGGTCTCTTGCGGCGACCACAGCATGCCCACTGCCACCGTCAGCCTGACCGGTCCTGGCAGCCAGATTTACCAGGATGCCGCCCTGGGCACCGGACCGGTCGATGCGGTTTACCAGGCCATC
>JAHELX010000272.1 GCA_024643945.1 Anaerolineales bacterium | reverse complement strand
CTGCGCTCTATGAATGCTTCTTGCAAGACACCCTCGGCCTGATGCGCCAGATACCTGACGTGCAGCCGGTCGTAGCCTATTTACCTGCCGAGGCAGAGACCTATTTCGCCAACTTAGCTCCCGACTTTGAGCACATCCTGCAAAAGGGCCCGGATTTGGGGGTCCGCCTGGACAACGCACTGACCTGCTATCTACGTCGAGGCTACCGACGAGTTGTAATCATGAACAGCGACAGCCCCACCCTTCCCCCCTCCTGTCTGACTGCCGCCTTTGAGGCACTGGCAGGGGGAGGCGACGTCGTGCTCGGTCCATGCGACGATGGGGGCTACTATCTGATCGGCATCAAACGCCCGACGCCACGCCTGCTGCGCGAGGTACGCATGAGTACACCCAACGTCACCGCAGATACGCTGAACCTGGCAGCCGAGGAAGGGCTGCGAGTCGAGTTGTTGCCTGTTTGGTACGACGTGGACGACGCTACGTCTCTTACGCGCCTGGTGGCCGAGTTGGTTGAAGCGCCCCCTGACGTAGCTCGCCAGACGCGCGCTTTTCTGGAGCAACAGCGAGAGCTTCTCGTTTCATTACATGCCTAGGCCAAAACGGAAGACCTATGACGAACATAGCGGTGATTATCCCTGCGCTGAATGAGGCCGGCAACATCCGCAGCTTGGTCACTGAGGTCCTTGAGACAATACCGGTCCAGGTCATCGTGGTAGACAACGGCTCCACCGACGCGACGGCCGAAGAGGCGCGCGCCGCCGGCGCCCGGGTAGTCCATGAACCTCGGCGGGGCTATGGTTACGCCTGCGCTGCTGGAGTTGCCAGCGCTCAAGATGCCAATGTGCTGGCCTTTCTCGATGGAGACTACAGCTTTCTCCCGTCTGAATTGCCAACTATCCTGGCTCCGATCCTCTCTGGCGAGGCAGACCTGGTGCTCGGTTCGCGCTGGCTTGGATACATTGCGCCCGGCGCCATGCCTTTCCAGCAGCGCTTTGGAAATTGGTTGGCAGCCCGTTTGATGAACTTCCTCTACAAGCTCTCTATCACGGACCTGGGACCTTACCGGGCCATATGCCGCCCCTTGTTGCTCGCGCTCGACATGCGTGAGATGACCTTCGGCTGGCTTACAGAGATGCTGGTCAAAGCAGCCAAGCAGGGTGCACGTCTGGTCGAAGTGCCCGTGAGCTACCACAGCCGCCAGGCAGGTCGTTCTAAGGTCAGCGGCACCCTACGCGGCACGCTTCTGGCCGCCTGGTACATTTTGGGTGTCGCCTTACGCTATGCCTGGGCCAAGCCCAGGATTTGAGCTGAACAACTGAAGGGCTACAGCGGCAACCAGGTACCGAGACCACGCTCCACGGCTCGCTGATAAATGAGGATGGCCGTGGCCATGTCGTCGATGGCCAGGCCCAGATTGCAGCAGATGGTGCGCTCGTCGTCCCGCTCGCGCCCCGGCCGCTTCCCGGCCGCCAGTTCGCCCAGGTCGGCGTGGACGGGCGGGATGCGCTGGAAGTAGCCTACCTCCTGGTAATAACGCAGTTGGGGGGTGTCATCGGTGCAGAATTTGTCGGCCTGGGCCAGGGCATCGGGGTGCCAGTAGGAGTCGAAATCCACTGGGGAGGCAAAGGCGCCAGGCTCCAGCCAGCCGGCCTGGATGGTGGCGTGAGGCTGCTTCAAGATGGGGCCGGCAGTTACCACGATGTCGCAGCCGACCACCGCCTCGCGTGGCTGAGTGACCGGCTGCACGGTGAGGCCAGTCTTCTCACGCATCTCGGCCGCATAGGCTTCGGTCCGCTCCGGGTGAATGTCGTAGGCGCGGACGGAGGTCAGCGGGAAAAGTTCCTTCAGGGCCAAAAGGTTAGTCCGTCCTTGCACGCCGCAGCCTAATATCCCAACCGTGGCCGAGTCGGGCCGGGCCAGGTATTTGGCGGCCAGGGCGGTGGCCGCCCCGGTGCGCATCGCCGTGATCCACACGCAATCCATGACGCTCAGCGGCAGCCCCGTTTCTGGATCGTTAAGGACGAGCAAGCCGGTGATATAAGGCAATCCCCGATCCACATTTTGGGGGAATCCGCTGACCCACTTCAGCCCCGCCGACTTCAAGGCCGGGATGTAAGCCGGCATGGCGTGGATGAAAGCATCGTGCTGAGGGTGAATGCCCGGCTTGGGTGGCATCTCCACCTTGCCGTCCCCCTTTTCCTTGAAAGCAATTTCCAGCGCGTTGATGATCTCGCGCATAGTCAGGCTGACCTCGCTCACATCGGCCTGGCTCAAGTAAAGCAATTTTGCCTCGGACATCGAGCACCTCCTGAACTCTTACGATTAACTAACAGTGTATCGCAAATGTATGAGGCGTCAAATTCCTGGTTTCAACAGACCCAGGTTGCCTCGGGGGATCCCTCATGATTTGGAAAACGCAGGTATTCTGAGGAAGCAACGCGATTAGGTCTTGACTCTCCTATCCCGTTGGTGGTACACTACTGAACTCGCAGTCTATAACATCTTGCCTGATCCAGGTATTGGCATACCAATGATATCTTGTGGGCCAAAATAAGACGTATCACACCCTAAAGGGGCTATATTAAGCCTAATGGTTACACCAGGAGGCATCTATGACCAGCAGTGAACGAGAACGACGCCGTGGCCGGCGCGCCCGAAGGGCCGCTGGCCTTGCAGCACCCAAGATGAGGCCCATCACCTATAACCTGCCGATTTACGAGTTACTCGACAAGGGGGGACTGGAGCGCCTGCACCTGGCCTCGATGCATATCTTGACCGAGCTCGGCATTGACTTCTACGATGATGAAATCCGTGCTATACTCAAGTCTCACGGTGCCGACGTGCGCGGCGATACGGTCCACTTCGACCCAGCACTGATCGAAGAATATGTCGCGCTGGCGCCAGGCCGATTCACCCAGTTGGCCCGTAACCCGGAGCACAATCTCGTGATTGGCGGGGACCAGATCGTGTTCGCGCCGGTCTATGGTCCCCCCTTTGTGCTGGATCTGGATCGAGGCCGTCGTCAGGCTACGCTGGCGGACTTTCAGGACTTCGTCAAACTCGCCTATCTCAGCCCCTACATCCATCACTCAGGCGGTACTATTGTAGAGCCAACTGATGAGCCAGTGGCGACCCGCCATCTGGACATGGTCTTCAGCCACATTAAATATAGCGACAAGGCCTTTATGGGCTCAGTCACATCGGCAGCCAACGCCGCCGATAGTGTAGCGCTGGCCGAGATTCTCTTCGGAACGGAGGCCATCCGCGTCTCCCAGGGAGACACTGGCCCCCAATCCGCATTGATTTCCTTGATCAACGTCAGCAGTCCCCGTCGCTTCGACGACCGGATGCTGGGCGCGCTCAAAGTTTACGCCCGCGCCCGCCAGGCGGTGATTATCACGCCCTTCATCCTGGCCGGGGCGATGGGGCCGGCCAGCATCGCTGGCACCCTGGCTCAGCAGAATGCTGAGGCGCTGGCCGGGATCGCTTTGACGCAGATGATCGAACCTGGGACACCGGTGGTCTATGGCTCGTTCCTGACCAACGTCGACCTTCAGAGCGGCTCGCCCGTTTTCGGGTCGCCCGAAAGCCAGATCGGTCTGTATGTCAGTGCCCAGTTTGCCCGGCGTTACGGTTTGCCCTTCCGGGGCGGCGGCATGTTCTCCAGCGCGAAAGTCCCCGACGCGCAGGCGGGCTACGAGTCACTAATGGTGATGCTGCCTACGATTATGGCCCGGACGAATTTCGTTCTCCATGCGGCCGGGTGGCTGGAGAGCGGCTTGGTGGCTGGCTATGAGAAATTCGTGCTGGATTGTGAAGTTCTTGGCATGCTCCATACCTGGGCCAAGGGTTTGGACCTTTCGGATGAAGCCCTGGCTTTCGATGCGATGGCCGAGGTGGCTCCTGGCGGTCACTACTTAGGCACGGCTCACACCATGCGCCACTTCCGCGATGCCTTTTACCGGGCAGAGCTTTTCGACTATGACGCGGCTGAGCAATGGGAGCGCGCCGGTGCCGAGGACAGCTACGCGCGCGCCAACAAGAAGGTCAAACAGATGCTCGCCGAGTACCAGCCTCCCCCCCTCGATCCCGCAGTCGAGGAGGCACTGACCGATTATATGACCCGCCGCAAGGCAGAGATTGCTCGCGAACCGCATGATTTCCAATGAGTCGGCACGACCAAGCCTCCCAGAGCAAAGCCCCCCCACGGGGTTTTGCGTCTCAAAGCTCGAACAAGCTGACGATTTCAGCTATAAAGCGGCTAAACCTGCGGGAGGCTCAGCAGTTGCGTTCCTTTCAACCGCACACTCAGAGATTGAGGATGAAGGAGATGGCAAAATGAAGGTCAAGAGCATCTTAGCCACCAAGGGCACGAACGTAATTACGATTCGCCCCGAACAATCGGTGAAGGATGCTGTCATCTTGTTGGCCAAACACGACATCGGTGTGCTGGTCGTCGTGAATGAAGCAGACGAGCTGGCAGGCATTATCTCTGAGCGCGACATTATTCGCGTGGCAGCCAAGCGAGAAGATGTGTTCTCACAAGCCGTGAGCAAAGTGATGACAAAAGACGTCATCACTGGCGTGCCACAAGATGAGTTAACATCAGTCGCGCACACGATGACCGAGAAGCGATTTCGGCATTTGCCGATTATAGATAAAGGGAAACTGGTGGGTATTATTTCCATCCGAGACGTGATGGAGGCCCAGCGTGATAAATATCAGGGCGAAGTTGACACATTGCAAACTCAGATAATAGCAGATGACGACTGAGTTTGTGAGAAATTTACACATCGGTGAATTTTGACATCATCGCATTCTCCAGTTTCTACCAAAAGCTATCCCGAGATGTACAAGGGGGCTTCAAGGTTCAAAGGAGAATCTAATGACTGAAGTAGGCACTGAAGCACACCCGCTACGAGTAGCTATTATTGGCGCCGGCCCAACCGGGTTCTACACCGCCGACTACTTGATCCGGCAAGAGGACCTGGTCGTAGAAATAGACATATTTGATCGCTTGCCGACCCCTTATGGTCTGGTACGTTATGGCGTCGCCCCTGACCATCAAAAGATCAAATCGGTCACCAAGGTCTTCGACAGAACCGCCGCCCACCCCAACCTTCGCTTTTATGGCAATGTGAATTTTGGCAGCCACATAACCTTGTCAGACTTGCGAGAGCATTATCACCAGATTTGCTATACCACCGGCGCCCAAACTGATAGGCATATGGGCATCCCCGGTGAGGATTTGCAGGGTAGCCATTCGGCAACCAAATTCGTGGCCTGGTACAACGGTCATCCCTATTTCCGCGATTACCACTTCGATCTCTCACAGGAACGGGTGGCAGTGGTGGGCGTGGGCAATGTAGCGGTGGACGTAGCCCGTATTCTGTGTCGCACGGTGGATGAATTGGCGAAGACTGACATCGCTGATTATGCCCTGGAAGCTTTGAGCCAAAGCCGAGTCAAAGAGGTTTATTTGCTGGGGCGACGCGGACCGGCCCAGGCAGCTTTTACCAATCCCGAAATCAAAGAATTAGGTACTCTGAGTGATCTCGATGTCATAACTTTGCCACAGGAGGTTGAACTGGATAAGCTGAGCCGAGCCGCGCTCGAACGTAGCTCAGATCAGACCACAACAAGAAAAGTTGAAATTCTGCGAGACTATGCATTGCGAAAACCCAGCGGGAAATTGCGTAAGCTGATCATGCGTTTCCTGGTCTCGCCGGTTGAACTCAGCGGAGATGAAACAGGGCAAGTGACAGCGATGCGCCTGGTAAGAAACGTGCTCTACCGGACCGAAGCTGGCACGCTGCGCCCCAAACACACGGATCAATTTGAAGAATTGCCTGTCGACATGGTATTCCGCTCGGTGGGTTATCGAGGTGTGCCACTCCCAGGCGTACCTTGCAACGAAAGCTGGGGGGTCATCTTGAACAAGAAAGGACGGGTAATCCATCCCGACACCCAGGAACCCGTGATAGGTGAATATACCGCCGGGTGGATCAAACGCGGACCGACGGGCGTCATAGGGACCAACAAGCCTGATGCGGCTGAGACAGTGAGCTGCATGTTAGCAGACCTGGATAAAGGTCTGATTCTCAGCCCGGCAGAGCCTGAAGCCGCCGCCGCCGAAAAACTCATTCGTGAACGTCAGCCGAATTATTTTTCCTATGTGGATTGGCTGCGCCTGAATGAACTGGAAGTTGCCAGGGGGCGGGAAGCAGGACGCCCTCGGGTCAAATTCACCGGTGTGGAGGAGATGTTGGCCGCACTGATGCGCTAGGCCCATCAGGCATTGGACTCGGCACGAAGTGGTCACTGCATCAAAGCACTGCGCGGACTGTTCGGTGAAAATGCTGAATGTGCTCGCCCATCAATTCTTCGGCACGAGCGCTATCTCGATCTTCGATAGCTTGCAGAATGGCAAAGTGCCGGCTTGTGTCCAGGTCTGTAGGCACTACTTTATTCAGGGACAGATGCCACAGGCGGAGAGATAGGTTGTAAAACTGCTCGATCTCACTCATCAGAAATTTATTATGGGTGGCCTGGGCCAGCAGACGATGAAAATTGCGGTCAATCAGGATGAGTTCCTGAGTTTCCACGTGATCCGGGTTAACCATCTGTCCACAACAGCCTTCCATTTCGACGATCTCTTCCGTTGTGGCTCGCTCGGCAGCCAGGCGGGCGCCAAGTCTTTCTATGGCCATCCGTACTTCGTAGATTTGTTGTAAGTCTGTAATTTGGACGTCGGAGACGAACATCCCTCGGCGGGGCACGAAGACAACCAGCTTTTCAGCTTCAAGCTGCTTGAGCGCCTCCCGGATCGGCGTCCGGCCGAGGGTGAGTTCCTGCATCAACAGGCTCTCTTGAATGAGAGAGCCAGGTGGCATCTCAACGGTGATAATCTTCTCCTTGATTATGCGGTAGGCAATATCTGCATTGGTCAGTGCCATCGCAACCTTCCTTGGCCGCAACGCCTCAATTTTGAGCGAAAAATAATCACCCGTTTCGCCACCCTCAAGTATTGTATCATAATTGACATGGTCGCGTCAACTATTATTAGCAGCCTCCATAAGCAGGACAAGCTGTTAGCTTGTCCTGCAAGACACTGGCTTCAAAATGAGAAGGGTGTATTCAAATTGGTTGGTAAGGGCAGGCCTTCCCCACCCACGGTCCCCTGCACAGGGGAAAGGGGACCTACGGGTGCGCCTGCCCTGGGCACCCGCAAGGAGTGCCCCTACAACCGAAATTGAATGCACCCAAATGAGAATTGCCGCCCTCTTCAATGGCCGATTGACAAATTGACCGCTCTGTGTCACTATAAAAATCTCATATCATACACAAAAGCACCAGGGAGATCACCTATGCGAATGTCACAGCTCTTCGTACAGACCTTGCGTGAAGCCCCAACCGAGGCAGGGCTGCCTGGCTATCAGCTCCTCTTGCGAGGTGGTTTCATCCGCCTCTTGGCCCCGGGGAGTTATAGCTTCCTGCCTCTAGGCATGCAAGTCAGACGTAGAATTGAGGCGATTATCCACCGGGCAATGCATGCCGTCGGCGGCCAAGAGGTAGTTCTGCCCCTGGTACAACCAGCCGACTTATGGTTAGAGACGGGCCGGGACAGGCTGATGGGTGAAGACTTATCTGCCCGGCGAGGAACGGTCCGCTTCAGAGACCGGGCACAGCACGAGCTCATTATCGGCACCAGTCACGAAGAAGCCATCTTAACCATCGCGCGCAACCTGCTCCAATCGTATCGCCAGCTTCCCACGATACTGTATCAGGTCTGGCAGCCATTTCGCGATGAGAGCCAGACTGGGGGTGGGTTGTTTGGCGCGCGGGAGATGCTGATGGTGGATGGCTACAGCCTGCATACGGATGGAACAGATTTAGAT
>JAHELX010000271.1 GCA_024643945.1 Anaerolineales bacterium | reverse complement strand
TGTCAAACGTCATTTGCTGCGTTTGCCCGTTGACGATGTTCAGCATATAAACGTTCCAATCGCCTTTTTCGGCCGACACGTAGACAACTGTGTCGCCATCAACGTCAGTCGGAATGTGATTGGGGTTAGAAGTCAGCTTTGTTGGTGTACCGCCGTTGCCTTTCATCACCCAAATTCCACAATCACTCTCTTGACCAATCTCCCAGGTATTACATCCACGGAAAATGAACCTGTCCTGGGTTGTCCACAGCGGATTGCGACCTATCAGTTCGCCTCTTCCAACTCCGGCCTTTAGTATCGTGCCAGGGCCTGTACCTGGACCATTGGTATTGAGGTCCCTGGTGAAAATGCGCCAACCGGCCGGGTCAATTGTCCCATCCTCATAAATAATCCTGGTTCCATCAGACGACCACGATGGGTAGCTGTGCCCGGCCAGAGCAGGATCCCCAATTTCAAACGGTGCGCCCCCTATGGGGTCCAATACGCGCAACTTATCCCATGTTCCTCCATCGCCATTGACAATCAACTTAGTCCCGTCCCGACTGTAATCTGGCTGGCGTGCCGCGCCGACGGTATTTTGCAGCTCACCATTTGTGCTGACAATGTAAACCTTTGGCTCATTCCCATACATAAGAGGAATCGCCAGTCGTCCCCCGAGATCAGGCAGCGGTGGCCGTGTTGCTGGGGGGGTATTGGTGGGGGATGGCTCTGGCGTGGCCGTGCCAGTAGGGGTTGGCTGCAAAGTTGCTGTCGGGATACCTGCCAGGGCTGGCTCCGAGCCGGCCGCAATCGTTGGTGTTGGCGCGGGCGTATGCGTTGGAGTCAGTTGGGGCATAGGGGTTTGAGTGGGATAAATCGCGCTGGTGGTTGTTGGCGTCTCAGTTTCTGCTACGACTGCAACCAGGGTCGGGGAGGTGGAGGTACTGGCCGGATACTGGCCCGTTCTCCCCAGGACGATGATGCCCACCATCACAGCCACTACAACCAAGGCTGCAGCCCACCCGACCCAAGGTACTTTTCTCAGGTTATTGATGAAAGGTGCTGGAGGTGCCTGTGCTTGATCCTGTACTTCCATCTGCGGTTGAGTGTCTGGTATCTCAGGTAAACTGGTCACTTCTTGGGCAGCTTTGCGGCTCGTCCCCCGATCCGTCTCAGCCGCTCCCGGCTGTGCCTCCTCAATCGGGGCCATAACAGAGGTTGCCTCGAGGATGGCTGTCAGCTCTTCTTCACCGATTGGCTGAACTGCTTCAGACTCCTGGTCTTCAACGCCGGCTTCGCTCGATGCCGGGCCTAATATGGCTACACCTCTCTCGTCATCGGCAACCGAGATGTGTGGAATCGTGGCCTGCACGGCTTGTCCCATCTCACCAGCGGTGGCGAATCGCTCTTCACGTTTCTTGGCCAGGGCCTTTAAGATCACATCCACCATCACTTGTGTCAGGGCCGGATTCAAGCTACGAGGTGGCGGAGGCGGCTCATAGAGATGCTTCATTTGAATTACCTGAGCTGTCTTTCCCTGAAACGGGGGGCGGCCAGTAGCCATTTCGTACAATACCACACCTAGTGAATAGATGTCAGTTCGACCATCTAAGTCTTCGTCGCCCCTGATCTGCTCGGGTGACATATAGACAGGCGTGCCGACACTTACGCCAGTTCCAGTGAGATGTATGGTGCTCTCCAACAGCTTGGCAATGCCGAAATCAGTCAGCAGGCAGCCGCTGCGCCGTGAAATGAGAATATTGTCTGGCTTCACGTCCCGGTGGATCACTTCCCGCGAGTGGGCGTAGTCCAATGCCCCACTTACTTGAGTTATGATGTGACGAATCTGTTCTACCAACAACGGCTGCCCGTGCAACAACAGGGCGAGCGAGCTATCTCTCACCAATTGCATAACGATGTAATGGTAGTTATCGTGTTCTCCGTAGGCGTAGACCGGTATAATGTGGGGATGCTCAAGATTGGCGGCTGCCTTAGCTTCTTGCCAGAAGCGGCTAACAAAGGTCGGATCAATAGCGTGACGAGGGGGGAGGACTTTGAGCGCCACATAGCGTGCGAGCTTGGTATCATAGGCTTTATAAACAACCCCCATTCCACCTTTGCCGAGTGATGCAACAAGTTGGTATGGGCCGAGTTTTTTTCCAATGAGATCTTCCATCATTTCCCAATTCTCCTTACTCTTGTTGCTTCTTCACCACTCGTTTCAGGAACGCCGGTGGCCTGGTGCTTCCGCGCAAATCCTGGCGTATGGCACCACCGCACCAGGTGCCCGTCTAACGCCGGAAGGAAATTATCCTGCCGAGTCGAGGTACTTGTAGTAAGCGATATTGGCCTGCACACTGACCCATCTCAAGGGCTCCGGAGGGAGAGGGATGAAGCGGTGGTTCAGGAAGGGCATATCCTTCCATTTTTCCTCCTCGCCAGCATAAATATCCGCGATTATCTTTCCGAAAAGGGTGGCAAGATTGACACCGTGCCCGGCATAAGCCAAACCGTAATAGATGTTCTTGTGTTTTCCCATCACCCCCAACGATTGTGAAAAATCGAGGGAAAAACCCAGGACACCAGTCCAGACACATTCGAAGTCGATTCCAGACAGCTTGGGGTAAATCCTCAAGAGTTCCTGCAGCAGATGAGTCCTCATTTTCTCAAGATCACCCTTATACGTCACACCATTGTTGAAAAAGTAGTCGACGTGGCCGCTACCGATAAGAATCCTGTTGTCTGCAGTACAACTCAAGTGATACAGAATGTTATAAGTATCGGAAAAGGGGATCCTGTTGTTCCACCCAATTTCAGCAAAGGTTGACTCTGACAAAGGAGGTGTCAGGGCCATCGGCGTGTGCATGGCCAGCACGTTTTTGAAAAAGCCGAGCTTTGACGTATATCCATTCGTGGCCAGGACGATCGCCTTGGCCTTAACCTTGTGCCTTCCCTCCCCCACCACGAGAAGTATGGTTTCTCCCTCCTCTATCTGAAAGACAGGGCTATCCTCATAGATGCGCGCGCCAGCTCCTTCAGCCGCTTTCTTCAGAGCGTGCACAAGCTTCATGGGATGCACTTCGCCACCATTCGGGTCATACAGGGATGCATAGTAAACATCTGTCCCGATCTCACCTTTGGTTCGTTTCTTGTCCCAGAATTCCACAGGGATCCCTAAAGATTTTGCCTGTTCGCAGTATTCCTTATATTTTTCCACCTGGTTTTCCTTTACGATCACCAGGAGTATGCCATTGCGTTTAAGGTCGCAATTGATGTCTTGAGTCTCTACGAGCCTTATTAGCTCGTCGAAGTTCTCTACGGTAACGTCGTAGGTCAACTTGTGCGTCTTGGGGTCTGAGTATATCTGCATGTACTCATTAGCCGGCTGTGGCAGGATCATTCCCCCGTTTCTTCCCGATGCCCCCTGGCCCACGCCCCTGGCTTCCAACAAGACTACGTTCTTCTGTGGATTATGCTGCAAGAGATGATAGGCAGCGGACAGTCCTGTATACCCGCCTCCAATGACTGCCACGTCTACGTCCATATCTTCTCTAAGAGGGGGATTTCTATTGGGCTGAGCCAAAGCCCATAGGCTCGTGTTGTCATCAAATGCCATCTCTTCTCTAAAGATGAGAGGGGTTACGATTTCAGCCCCGACGGTGGCGACTGCTATTCCTCCGGCAGCTACGACACAACCCTTCAGAAAACTCCTTCTTGTAAGCGTTGTTGACATAGCAAGCCTCCTCCCAAGTATAGAGTCACACTGTCTTCATAATAATCTTCATGAATAGTAGCTACTCAGTCTACCCTCCCGGAGCACCCAATGGTCCCCCCTCGGGGCCGCCCTCGGGGCAGGCCTGCACAGGGGAAAGCCCCCCCACGGGGCAGGTTGCATTGAGTTGGCATTCCGCGTCTGAATTGCCAAGTATGGCGACGGTTTCTACTTTGGCGTTCGCCTAACCCTGCCCCGTGGGGGGGCTTTGCTCCGGGAGGGTGAGCAGTTACCATGAGTAGTTCTGACCCAGACTATTCTGCAGGAGCAAGGGGGCGTTTACGCCATACCTGGCGGACCACGCCCACCAGCAACATCAGGCCCACCAAGGCTGTTGCCACCCAGGCAGCTATCGCAACCAGCGGCGTTCCTGCCTGTTTGACTGCGATGCCGGCAAATGCCCACATAATGACCAGCATATAGGCGACATCACCTCGAGTGAGGCTCACCGCCGAGGCAATGCCCAAACCAGCGACCAGCATAATAACCGCCCACGCCTGGGCGCTTATGCCCCAACCACTCCAATTCAGGTAGTCCAAGACCGTCGTCACGTTGGCGATGGTCGCCACCGTGATCCAGCCCAGGTAGATACTGAAGGGGACGTGCACCAGCCACTTTTCGGCTGTGGAAATCCGAGCGCGGCCGATGTCCAGACGCAGGTAGATCGCGATTAGCAAAAGCAAGAGCGCGACCATAGCCACCAGGGTCAAAGGGAAGCGTTCGTAGTGCCAGAGGAAAAGCCAGGCGATGTTCGCCAGACAGCTCAGGGCGAACAGGTAACCGACACGGCGCAGGCGGGGGTTGCCCTGCTGGCTGGGTAGCGCCTGGTAGACGGCGAAGGCAACCAGTGCGATGTAGATCAGGCCCCATATAGAGAAGACGTAGCCGGCCGGCACGAAGTAAACCTGGAAACGGTCCGAGATTTCACCCGTGGTTTGTCCATTCAGCGGGAGTGCGTTCGCCAGCCCATTGATCGCAATGGTGGCGACAACTGCCAACACGTTGACCACTTGTCTTAGCGTATCTTTGTTCAAGGTCGCCCTCCTTGTGCCAGGTAGGAATCACTTCGTTCTAGCTGCTGGATTGAGGAAGTCTCTCAGCCGCAGCAAGCTTTGTTGTGTTCAATATACCATGTTTGGCACTTACTTTCAACAAAAGCTTTGCGGTATCTTCTCAAAAAGTAGGGGCAACCGCACCGATAGGTCCCCTTCGGGGAAGGGTTTGCCTCTACTTTTTGAGAAGATACGTTTTGCGCCGGCTGAAGGGCATCATGACAAACCCGCAAGGGCTCAGCCAGGACAAGGCGAAGGGTGAGCCCTTGCGGGCAATTCTCAACCGCTATTCTAAGCACAGGCCCTCAACTACCTGGGCACGACGCTCACCTCATTCGAATAGCCGCTCTCCACGCCGCCAATGACCGAGGTCATAACGTAATAGTAAGTTACGCCCGAGGTCAGCCCGGTATCCTTCCAGTAGTAGTAATTGTCCGGCAACTGAGGTGCGACCAGCGCGTAGGGGCCGCCGCCGGTCTCTGAGCGGTAGACGTTGTAGTAGTCCACCGTCTGCGAGGTGTCCCAGTAAATGGTAACGCTCTTTTTCCCGGGCGAGGCTTCGGTGATCAGGGGTGGGTCCACCTGGCCTCCGTCACAGTACTGATAGGTCGCGTCACAGCCGCCGTTGGGCGCAGGCTGGACGCCGGCACTACCGTCGTCGGGATCCACTTCGACGAAGTACCCATCACCGTCGCCATCCACGCGCGCCGGATCGCTGGCCACATAGCCCACACCGTTCACCGTGTAGTTGATCCCGTCGGAGGTCTTGACCAGGATGTCGCCCGCCACTACGGCATCCCCAATGTTGGTGGTAGGATCGCCGCGCTCGGTCATGTACACATCGCTGGTGGCCAACAGGAGGTCCATCACCGCCTGGCGAGGATGGCCGTAGGTGTTGTCATCGCCCACCGAGATGATAGACACTTCGGGGTCAATCTGATTGACAAAGGTGACATTGTTGGAATGATCGCTGCCGTGGTGGTGGACGCGGTACACGTCGACGTCATCCACTTCCACGGCCGCACTCAGTTCAATGTCATGGTAGGCATAATCATAGTCGCTGGTGAATTCACCGTCCAGGTCTCCGCCGATCCACTCGTCGAAAGCGCCGAAGCGGATGACTGCCCCGATGCTGTAGTCGTTTTCTGAAGGCGGGAACGGGTCGGCGCTGAAGTCACCGGGCCTAAGCGCACCGTTGCCATCCACGGCCATGATGTTGAAGGTCACGCCGTCTCCCAGATTCACCTGACTAATGCCCTCTATGGCAATTACGGGGTGCAATTTGTCCTGCCCCTCGCCGGCCAGGTAGGTCCTCCAATTGTCAAAGGTGCCACTACTCCTGCCCAGATAGGTGTTGTAATCGCGATGGAGCATCTGGCCTACGCTAAAGCCTTGTACTTCCACCAGGTTCCACAGCCCGCCATAGCCCACGTAACCAATGTGATCCACGTGAAAGTGAGTAATGACCACATAGTCCAGCTCTTTGCAGCCCAGCACCGCTTCGATGTAGGGACCGACTCGCTGGGCATCGATGCTGCTGTTCCAGTAGGACTCGCCGGCATCAAAGAGAAGCGACTGTCCGGTCGGGCCAACGATCAGGGTGGCATCTCCCTGGCCGATGTTGATGTGATGGATCTCCAGGTTACCTGCCGTCCAGGTGCCGGTGCCACAGGTGCTCCCGCCCCCGTTCGAGGTGCCCTTGGTGGGTGAAGTGGTCGGTGTGATCTGCCAGTCGCCGCCGTCCGGGCTGCGGTACCAGGAGACGTCATAATCGGTTGGGCCGTAGGTGTAAGCATCGAGCACGGTGGCGGCATCTTCCTCGAGGAAGCGGACGTCGTCGCCAGTGTTGTTGAAGTAGCTGGTGCGATCCAGCGTCCAAAAGCCAGCGGCGGGGATGATGGTGCCGGCCGGAATTTGGTAGGGAGTCCCGCCGCCATCGGCGATGTCATCAATATAGCAGTAGCTGATGTCCTGGTCGGTAGCCGTGGTGTTGTATAGCTCCACCCACTCCGGGCCACTGGAGGGAGCGGGCAGAATCTCGTTGATGAGGACATCTCCGGCGGTCACGTTACAGATGTCGCTCCCGCCACCATTGGAGACGATGACCGGCACCGACGTCTCAGAGCTGCCGTCCGTGTAGCGCGCATAAACCGTATGGGGGCCATCCGAGTAGGCCGTGGTGTCCCAGGAATACGACCAACTCCTGTCACCCGAGGCTGGTTCCCAGGTGGTATGGTCAATCGAAACCTCGACAGGGTGACCGTCGCCGCCGCCGGTGACCAGATAGGTGCCGCTGACCGTCTCGTTGTCAACCGGGGCCTGGATGACCAGCGGCTTGACTGCCAGAGCAGAGGGGGATAAGGAAACCAGCAGGGCGATAAGCATGGCGAAACTAAGAAGCGTTTTACGCAGACTCACGATTATTCCTCCTTGAATTGTAGTAGAATCTGCTCTCTTGCGGTGGGTAGCGTCGTGCCTCAACTGCGTGTCAAGATAATATGCGTGCGCACACCTCCTTTCTTCCTCAGAGTTCTCTCGGAAAGTGGTCGTGGTGGCTGAAGGTAAACGGAATACGCACTACGCACTACGAACGTGTTGCGTGGTCCGTGTTCCGTCAGGCCAGGCACTTAGATTATAAAGGACTTTCCGAGAAAGCTCCCTCGTCCTGCGCCGGATGTTGTTTCAATCATGAAAATGCCAAGTTATTTTTGAACAGGTACTTTGCTGGCACCTGGCAGAGTGAAGCTAAACACGCTTCCCTGCCCCACCTCGCTCTCCACCCCGACCTCGCCGCCGAGTTTCTCTACGATGCGGCGCACGATAGACAATCCCAGCCCGTGCCCTTTGACGCGAACCTGCTCGAGTCTTGAAAACGGAGTGAACAATCGGCTCTGCTCCTCCGCCGTGAGGCCAGCGCCGTTGTCGCGCACCCAGAAGCGCACCCGATGGTCCGGTTCCGGGCTGGCCCCCAGTTCCACGCGCGGCGGCCGCCCGCCATACAGAATGGCGTTGCTCAGGTAGTTGGTCCACACCTCCTCGATCCACGGGCCGTAGCCTGACGCCGCAGGCCATGTGTCGGGCACGATGACCTCGGCCTGGTGTT
>JAHELX010000270.1 GCA_024643945.1 Anaerolineales bacterium | reverse complement strand
CTGCTTGCAGCCATCCACGGTCTACATCGCTCCGCCTGACCGGCACCTATTGGTCAACCCCGACGGCACCCTTTCTCTTTCCCAGTCGGAACTGGTTCATTTCGTGCGCCCTTCCGCCGACCTGCTGTTTGAATCGGTGGCCGCCAGTTACAGGGAGCGCGCCATCACCGTGGTACTGACCGGCACCGGCAGCGACGGCAATATGGGGGTGCAGGCCATTGACGCCGCACTGGTGGCCCAGGTGGTGGTGAATCACAGCGGCATCGTGATATTAGCCAACAAACAAGCCCGGTCTCTTTTTGGTCTGGATCCCCGCGACATCGGGCGGCCGTTCAAGGACCTGGAACTCTCTTACCGCCCCCTGGAGATGCGCTCTCTCATTGAGCGGGCTCGGCGCGAGCGTCGCGCTCTCGCGGTTACGGACGCAGAGCGGCCCTTACCCGCGGGAGAAGTCCAGCATCTCGACGTGCAGGTGATACCTTTGCAGGGCAACGGCGAGCAGTTGGTAGGCGTGAGCATCATTTTCCAGGACGTAACGCAATATCACCAGCTAGAGGAAGAACTCCTGCGATCCAGGCAGGATCGGGAAACCGCCTACGAGGAACTGGAGACCACCAACGAGGAACTGCAATCCACGGTGGAAGAACTGCAGACCACCAACGAGGAGCTCCAATCCACCAACGAAGAGATGGAGACCATGAACGAGGAACTCCAGTCCACCAACGAGGAACTGCAGGCTATCAACGCCGAATTGAACCGGTGCAGCATGGAACTCGACCAGGCCAACAGCTTCCTGCATTCCATCCTGGCCAGCGTGGAGGTCGGCGTGGTGGTGGTGGACCGGGATTTCAAGGTCATCCTTTGGAACAATCGGGCCGAAGATCTGTGGGGTCTGCGCGCCGAAGAGGTCCGGGGGCAGTCCCTTTTCAGCCTGGACATCGGCCTGCCGGTCGAAAAGCTGAAAGAGCCAGTCCACGCCTTTCTGGCCGGCCAGGCCGATCAAAAGGAGATGGTGCTGGACGCCGTAACTCGCCGGGGCAAGCGCATCCAAGCCCGTATCACCAGTACCTTGCGCCTTGGCCCGGACAGGGAGCCCCAGGGGGTGGTGCTACTGATGAAAGAGGAAGAAGGATAAGTAGGCGCGGGTTCCCTGCCTGCACCTGGTGTGCGGCAGGGAACCCGCGCCTACGAGGGGTCTGATAGATATGGACGAAACGAGCAAAGATATCTCAGAGGGGGATGCGAGCGAGGCACGCCTGCGGCTCCTCCTCGAACAGTTGCCAGCCCTTGTCTGGACAACGGACAGCGAGCTTCGCTATACCTCGGCTTCAGGAGCCGGCCTGGCGGCGATCGATCTGCAGCCTGACCAGTTGGTGGGCACGAACCTGCACGATTACCCGCCAACGGACGAGAACGCTGTGGCGGCCATGGCCATACACCGCCGGGCGCTGCAGGGCGAGCGGGTCACCCAAGACCTGGAGTGGGCCGGCCGCACCTTTCAGGCCTGCGTTGAGCCGCTGCGGAACGCCGAGGGGGCGATCGCTGGCTGCCTGGGGGTAGCCCTGGACATCACGCAGCGAGTGCAGGCGGAAGAGGTGCTGCGCCAGGCGCACGCGGAGCTGGAAATCCAGGTGCAGGAGCGGACCGCGCAACTGGACCAGTCCAACCAGGCATTGCAAGCGACCAAAGAGCAACTTCAGGACCAGGTGGAGGAGTTGGCCATATCCCGACAGATGCTGGAAGCGGAGCGCCAACGCTACCTGGACCTGTTTGAGTCTGCCCCGGACGGCTACCTGGTGACCACCCCTGAGGGCATCATTCAGGAGTCCAACCGCGCTGCGGCAGCTTTACTCCAGGTACGCCAGGACTTTTTGGTGGGTAAGCCACTGCTCGTCTTTGTGGCTCAAGAAAATCGCAAAACCTTGCGGGCTCATCTCGCCCGGCTGCAGATGGGACAAGGGGGACAACACCTGAGCTGGGAGATACGCCTGCAGCCCCACGCCGCCAGCCCCTTCCACGCCGCCTTGACCGTGGGCCCTGTGTACGACGCCGAGGACAATCTGGCCAGCCTGCGCTGGCTGCTGCGCGACATCAGCCAGCGGGTGCAGGCCGAGAAGGAACGGGAGCGCTTGCTGGCGCAGGTCCAGCAGCAGCGCCAGCGCGCGCAGGAACTGGCCGAGACTTTGGAGCGGGAACGAGACATACTCCAGGCTATCATGGAGAACACCTACACCCAACTGGCTTATCTCGACCCGCAATTCAACTTCCTCAGAGTCAACGCCGCTTACGCCCAGGGATCGGGCCACTCTCGCCAGGAATTGATCGGCCGCAACCACTTCGAGCTGTTCCCCAACCAGGAGAACCAAGCCATCTTCGAGCAGGTGAAAGACACGGGCCAGCCCATCGAATTCCACGCCAGGCCTTTTGAGTACGCCGACCAGCCCGAACGGGGTACCACCTACTGGGACTGGGCGCTGGTGCCGGTGAAGGACGCGGCCGGGCAGGTACTGGGCCTGGTGTTGTCACTGCACGATGTGACTGGGCAGGTGGGGGCGGAAAAGGCACGCGAACAGCACCTGGCCCGGCTGCAAAGGCTGATTCAGGTATCGCAAGAAGTCCTGGCGGAGAAAACACCGCAAGGCTTGCTGCAGCGCGTGGTAGATGCCGCGCGAGAACTAACGGGGGCCAGGATCGGCGCCTCGGGTTGGGGCTACCGGGATGGCGCCTTCGAGATCGGCACCACCTCAAACTCAGAGGATTTGTCGTCTCCCCCAGCGGAGCCTATGCTTGGCATCCAGCAGGGAGGCGTGTACCTGGACTTGATCCAACGCGAGGCTTCTGTCCACTGGACGGATGAGCAGTTGCAAGCTCAGCCTGCCTGGTGGGGGTTGCCAGAGGGCCACGCGCCGCGGCGCGGGCTGCTGGGTGCCCGGCTGGCCGGGGGGGATGGCCAGGGCAAGGGCCTGATCATGGTCTCGGACAAGGAGCAGGGCGATTTCACGCCCGAGGACGAAGCCCTGTTGGTCCAACTGGCCACGCTGGCTTCGCTGGCCTTGCAGCATATCCAGGCCAGAAGCGACGCCGAGCGCCGGGCAGCAGAGCTGGACGCCACCTTCAGCGCCATCGCCGATGGCGTCACGATCTGCGGCCCCCAGGGCGAGATCGTCCGCATTAATCCCGCCGCCGAAAGGATTCTGGGTTATTCGCCCCAGGAGCGCGAGCTGCCGTTGGCCGAGCGGGCGCTGGCGTTGCAACTCAGACTGGCCGGCAGCCAGTCATTGGCCAGCCTGGAAGATTTACCGGCGCACCGGGCACTGCGCGGCGAGACCGTGCGCAACGTGGTGATGGCGATGCGGAACCCCCAGAGTGAGGAGCGCACGTGGATATCGGTCAGTGCCGCGCCGGTTCAAGCACCGGACGGGAACGTACTGGGGACGGTGGTCTCATTCACCGACATTACCGAGCTGCGCCGGGCGCGGGATGAGCTGGAGCTGCGCGTCCAGGAGCGGACGGCCGAACTGGCCCAGGCCAACGAAGTCTTGCAGTACCAGGCGCACCTGCTGGCCAACGTGAGCGAGGCCGTCATCGCCACCGGCGCTCAAATGATGATCACAGCCTGGAACCGGGCCGCCGAAACCATGTACGGCTGGAAGGCCGAGGAGGCGCTCGGCCAGCCTGTGGCGGAGTTGCTCCGCGCAGAATATATCGACAGCGACCGGGCCGGGGCGTTCCGCAGCCTGGCCGAGACGGGCCGCTGGCGGGGTGAGGTGCTCCAGCAGCGCCGGGACGGCACGTCCCTGGTGTGCGAAGTAACCAGAGTGGTGCTCAAAGACGAAGCGGGCCACGTTACCGGCTACATCGGCGTGAACCGCGATATCACCCAGCGCCGGCAGGCGGAACAGGCGCTGCGGGAGAGTGAAAACAAGTACCGCCAACTGGTCGAGACCCTGCAGGAAGGCATCTGGGCCATCGATCAGGAGGGCTATACCACCTTCGCCAATCCCCGCATGGCAGAAATGTTGGGATACACGCTGGATGAGATGCTAGGCGCTCACCTGTTCTCTTTCATGGATGAAGAGGGAGTGAAAATAGCCAAGCGCAATATGGAGCGCCGGGTGCAGGGCAGCCGGGAGCAACATGATTTTGAGTTTCTGCGCAAAGACGGGACGCACATCTATACCAGCCTGGAGACGTCCCCCATTACCGACGCCCAGGGGAATTATGCGGGGGCGCTCGCCGGCGTTATGGATATCACCCAGCGCGTGCAGGCGGAGCAGGCGCTGCGCCTGAGCGAAGCGGCCTACCGGACGCTGGCCGAGAACCTGCCGGGCATTGTATACCGGGTATTTATCCGGGAAAACCTTCGCATGCAGTTCTTTAACAAAGTGGCCGAGGAGGTCACCGGCTACACCGGTGAGCAACTAAGTCCCGGCACGGTCTGCTCGATTGACCCGCTGATCCTGCCTGAAGACCGGCCGCGAGTGATCGCCGAAGTGCAGCGCGCGGTGGCAGAGAACAAGCCGTTTACGGCGGAATACCGGCTCCGGCACCGGGATGGCAGCACACGCTATATGCTGGAGCAAGGGACGCCCATCCGGGGACCGGACGGAGAGCCGCTGTACATTGATGGGGTGATCTTCGACATCACCGAACGCCGGCAGACGGAGGAGGCACTGCGCGAGAGCGAGGAACGCTTCCGCCAGTTGGCGGAGCACATCCGTGAGGTCTTCTGGATGTGTGACCCTGACATCACCCAGATGCATTACGTCAGTCCGGCATACGAGGAGATATGGGGTCGCCCATGCCAGAGTCTGTATGCAGAGCCGCGCTCTTTTTTGGAGGCCATCCATCCCGAGGACCGCGAGCACTTCCTGGCCATCAGCCAGCAGCGGATGCGGACGGGATATGACGTGGAGTACCGGGTCGTGCGCCCCGATGGAAGGATACGCTGGATACGTGATCGTGCTTTTCCGATCCGAGACGAGGCGGGAGAGGTGTACCGCGTCGCCGGGCTGGCACAAGACATCACCGGGCGCAAACGGGCCGAGGAGGCCTTGCGGCAGCAGGCGCAGATCATAGACCAGATCCACGATTCGGTAATCTCCACGGACATGGAGGGATACGTGACCAGTTGGAACAAAGGCGCCGAGAGATTGACCGGGTATACGGCAGCCGAGGCGCTGGGCCAACACATCTCCTTCCTCTACCAGGAGGATCAGCAAGAGTTTCTGCAACACCAAGTGATCGAGCCCCTCCAGGCCAAAGGGAATCACGAGATTGAGACGTGGATGCTAAAGAAGGCAGGTGAACCGATCTACGTCCACCTCTCGCTCTCCATGCTCAGGGACGACAGAGGCATCCCAACCGCGATGGTGGGTTACTCAATGGACATCACGCGGCAGAAACAGGCGGAGGAGGCGCTCCAGGCGCGGGCGCGCCAGCAAGCGGCCATAGCCGAACTGGGACAGCGCGCGCTTACAGAGACTGACCTTTCGGCGTTGATGAACCAGGCAGTCGCCCTCGTTGCCCAAACCCTCGAGGTCGGGTATTGCAAGATTTTGGAGCTGCTCCCGGACGGCGAGGCGCTGCTGTTACGAGCGGGGGTGGGCTGGAGAGAAAGCCTGGTAGGCCAGGTGACGCTGAACGTGAAGCCCGCCTCGCAGATGAGCTATGCACTGTTCTCGAGCGAGGTGGTGATCGTCGAAGACCTACGCACGGAGACGCGCTTCCGCGGCGATCCGCTGCTGCTCGACCACGGAGTGGTGAGCGGCTTCAGCGTCATCATCCACGGCCAGGAGCAACCCTTCGGCGTTCTGGGTGCCTACACGAGCCAACGCCGGACGTTCAGCCAGGATGACGTTCACTTCCTGCAGGCGGTGGCCAATGTGCTGGCCACCGCGTTAGAGCGCAAGCGGACGGAGGAGGCCCTGCAGCGCTACGTCCTGCGCCTGGAGTTCTTGCAGAAGATAGACCGGGTGATTCTGGCCGCCCAGACGCCACAGGAGATTGCCGACGCCGCGCTGCGCCACGTTTTGCAGTTGTTGGTGCCGTGCCAGCGGGCCAGTGTCGCCCTGTTCGACTTTGAGACGGATGAGGCAGTGCTGCTGGCTGTCAGCGCCGAGGGCGAGACTCGCCTGGGTCCAGGGGAACACATCCCCCTGGAGGCATATGTGGACGTCGCACCCTTGCAGCGGGGCCAGTATCAGATTGTAGACGACCTGCAGGCTATGGAGGGACAGTCACCCGTCGACGAGCAACTGCTGGCCGAAGGTCTGCGCTCAATCATGCGGCTGCCTCTCATCTGCCGGGGTGAGTTGATCGGCTGCCTTTGCCTGGGGGCGACCGCCCCCCAGGCCTTCAGTGCGGAGCACGAGGAAGCCGCCCGCCAGTTGGCGCTCTCACTGGCGATTGCCATTCAAAACGCCCGGCTATTCGAGCAGGTGCGCGCCGGACAGGAGCAGTTGCGGCGGCTGACGCGGCAGGTGGTCACGGCTCAAGAGGAAGATCGCCGGCGTGTGTCGCGCGAGCTGCACGACGAAGCCGGCCAGGCCATGACCGCCCTCAAGATCAACCTGGAATTGCTGCAGGCAGATTTGCCGGCTGAGCCCACAGCGCTGCGCCAGTCTCTGAGCGAGGCCATCGCCCTGACCGACGCGACCATGGATGAGATGCGTCGCCTGGCGCATACGCTGCGCCCGCCGGCGCTGGATGCCGTGGGACTCAATCCCACCCTGGAAGACCTGTGCCGTGAGTTTGCCCGGCGTACCCATCTTTCTGTGAAGTATGGGGGAACAGAGCTGCCGGCGCTGCCGGATGCGGTTACGATCTGCTTCTACCGGGTGTTACAGGAGTCGCTGACGAACGCGGCCAGACACGCCCACGCGGACCAGATCCGGGTGGTGCTGAGGCACGACGCGGACAGGATCAGCCTGTCGGTGGAAGATAACGGGCGGGGATTTGACCCCGGGGGGGTGATATCTGCCTCGAACCAGGACGCGGGCATTGGCTTGCTGGGTATGCGAGAACGGCTTGAGTTGTTAGGGGGACGGCTGGAGATCAACGCGCGGCCCGGCCATGGTACGCGTCTGGTCGCATCCATACCCTGGAGGGAAAGCGCATGATTCGTGTGCTGTTAGCCGACGACCACCATCTGGTGCGGACCGGCATTCGTGCCTTGCTGGAGAAAGCGGGCGACATAGAGGTCGTCGGCGAAGCGGTGGACGGCCAGGAAGCGGTCGAACTGGCCGAGAGCCTGGTTCCCGACGTGCTGCTGATTGACATCGCCATGCCGCGTTTGAATGGCATCCAGGCCGCCGAGCGGGTGCGCGCCCTCGGTTTGGCGACGCAGATCGTCATCCTCTCGATGCACTCGGACCAAACCCTGGTGCGACGGGCACTGCAGTATGGAGCCCGGGGCTACCTGCTCAAGCGCTCGGTCACCGAGGAGCTGCTGCTGGCGGTGCGGGCCGCCAGCCGGGGCGAAATCTATCTCAGCCCGGCCGTTTCCGAAATCGTCCTGGACGACTTCTTAACATTTCAGGCTGAGTCGGGGGAGACCAGCCCGTTCGACCAGCTTACGCCGCGCGAGCGCGAGGTGCTGCAGCTCGTGGCCGAAGGGCATACCAACAATTCGATCGCCCAGATGCTGAATATCAGCGTGAAAACGGTCGAAAAGCACCGGGCCAGCCTGATGGCCACGCTGGGCGTCCACGACGTGGCCGGCCTGACGCGACTGGCGATCAAATACGGCCTGATCTTCATCGACGAGTAGGGGCACCCCTTGCGGGCATAGGCGCGAACTTAAGGGGTTAAGAGAGCACGATTTCATGCTGATCAATAGGATTAACCAGAGGCATCGTGAGACCGAAGGCACGCAACCACTGGCGAGCAAGGGCCCCTTGCTGACGG
>JAHELX010000269.1 GCA_024643945.1 Anaerolineales bacterium | reverse complement strand
CACGTTAAAAGTCTAAGTAAAGAAAATGAAGTCGACGTTACCCGGCGACCGACCCTTAGCCGTAAGCAATTGAGCCAGTTCGCTGTGATGTTGCATACCGTGGAGCACAAGGTGCTGCAAAATGTGCCAGCGCGGAAAGGTCATGATGTCGCCACGCCAGGTGGTGAGGTTGATGTCCCCCTCTATCTCCTCCCCGCCAAGCTCGTCCAGCAGCGCCTGCCATGCCAGTTGCTCACCCTCGAAGCCAATCTGCAGTGATTCGAGGTCGGGAAAATCCTCCTGACGCAAAGGGGAAGCTTGTCGGCCGGTTTCCAGTCCCAGTCGCCAGCCCTGGTCGGTGCGCAACACGTGAAACAGCAAATCGTGGATCGAGCCATGGCCATAACCCGGGTTGGCTATGTAGTCGGCCTCGCTCAGCTTTGCTGCACACTCCATCAAACGCCGGTTGGTGTGCCAGTGGTAGGCGAACAGAATTTGAAATTGGGATTTGCTAAACATGATCACTCTCCTCTATATCTCTTGCCCACATCATCGAGACAATACGAAAAGCGGGCTAACGGCGCAGCTTAACCGCGGGTTAGGTTGGCGTGAACTATTTGGCTTGACTACTCTTGGCTGGCGAAAGAGCGGCCCAGCTATCAGGCCGCTCTACTCAGTTCCTCTCTCACGACACGCCGGAGAATCTCCTCCAATGGTTCTCCTCTTTGCTCGATATATTCCCGCAAAGCATTATTGATCATTGTCTGGTAATTCCCTCCGCCCGACCTATTGGCCTGATCCCGAAACCATGCCAAAATATCGTTGTCTAACCGAATTGTAATGCGCGTCTTGCCAGGTGGAATCGGATCTATCGCTCCGCGCTTTCCTTGACTGAAGTCATATTCTGCCTTCATAACCTTTCACCCTTCATATTGCTTGCGCTCTCGCTCCGTGGCTTTTGGATCGGGCTTTCGAGGGATCCCATTGGTAGTTCACAGTTTCAATTATATGCACAAGTGTACACAACGACAAATGAGACTTTGAACGCTATGGCTCAATGCATCACGACTTGAGGCGATGTCTTCTGCTCGGCAGGCAGGCATCTTTGAATCAGCGCAACAATAGCCACGGTGGCAAGCACGACGACTCCAAAGACGAGGTAAAGAACGCGCCCTCCCATATTTTCCAATAGCAGTCCGCCGATGAACCCACCTACAGCCGTGCCAAATCCAAAAACCATTGCGCCGAAAAGCCCTTGCGCGGTCGTCTTCATGCCTGCTGGAGCATTTTCGTCGGCATAAGAGACGCCTGCCATCCACATGGCAGGAAACGTCAGACCGTTGAGAAGTTGGATAAAAAGGACAAGGCTTGGCGTTCCAGAGGTAGCAAATAACAACAAGCGGACGCCAGTGACAACCATCGTCAACATGAGCAGTCCGTATGACCTGAGGCGCTTGATGAGTCGATTACCGAAGAAGAGTACTGGGATTTCGGTGATCGTTCCAATCGTAAGCGCGAGTCCCATCGTCGATTCATTCGCCCCCAGTTCTTTCATGTACGGGAAGAAGTAGTTGTTTAGCGCAGCGAGCGCCGAACCGCCAGCAAATGCCACGGTAAGGAAAAGGAGCCAGCGGGGATTCGTCAGCAACGTACGAACACGACCCCTGGCTGGATTATCCGCTTTCAATTGGCCGTAGACCAATTTCTGACTGACGATGAATCCCAGAAGAAACATGGTCGCACATCCCCAGAATGCAAATTTCAAGCCGTAATCTTGGACGAGCATCCCGGCAATGGGTGCGGCCAGCCCATAGCCGATCGTCCCACCCAGGCGAATGCGGCCATACATTTCCTTTTCGTCTGCCAGCATAAACATGGTGGCGCTGTCGGCGAAGGACGTAACTGGTGCCACGAAGATATTAAGCAAAATGGCGATCAGCAAGACTGACACGAACGCATTGAGCAAGGGAAATACAAATAACGTTATCACCCCAACCAGGATGGCGAGACTCATAATGAGCCGGTGCCGACGCGTCGCGTCAGCGAACCCTGTCCATAGCGGAGTACTGAAGAAAGTGATGAGTGGGGTTATGCTGGTCAGCAGGCCGATTTGCGTGCCCGTGAATCCCAGTCCCTGATAATAGAGCACGATGAAGGGCGACACACAGGCAGTAGCTGCAAACAGCAAGAAGTTGAAGGTAAACGGCCAGATTTTTCTCATCTTCTTCCAGTCATCAAACGATGTATCTGTTGCTCAGAAGTCCGCCCAACGGGGCGGCGTCAGCGGCTGGCCGAGGCCGCAGGCCGAAGGCCAGTCCGCTGCACGCCGTTGTTGGGCGGAACATATCTCCTCATGCCGCACTGTACCTTTGCCTATGTATGCGGCATCGCTTTGCGTGCACTGAACACGAGAAACGTGCCATCCAGTTTTGGCTCGAAACCCTCAAATCCAGCTTTGGCCAGGTATTGCTGTAAATCAGGAATCTGGAAGACATGCATATTTTTACGTCGTTTCATCAAACGGGTGAGGGGTGCATTCCCCGCCACGAATGTTGTCACCGCCAGGGGCGCACCGGCTTTCATGGTTCGTGCGATTTCGCGCAAAGCGAGCACAGTATCGGGGAAGAGGTGGAGGGATCCGCCACAGATTACCCCATCGAAGACAGCGTTCTCAAATGGCAATTCCTCTACACGGGCCCGGGCGAGGCGAACGCCGGTTATGCCCTCCCGCGCAATATTGGTCATTCCCTGCTGTAGAGTGCCCATGGAGAAGTCAATGCCGTAAACGTTCCTGGATGGGGAGGCGATACGGCGCCCATAGGTGGCCGGCCCGCAGGCCACGTCAAGCACAGACCCAGTTACCCCTTCCATGGTTTCCGAGACGAAACTTGCGATGCTGTGCAGCGAGCTATGACCAGCGCCAGCCAGAGTCTTCAGGATAAACGATTGCCAAAGTTGGCCTTCGTAAATGGGGGCCAGGAATTCCAGCATCTTGATCCACCGATAATTGGGGGCTACACTGGCCAGTTGACCCTCAGAGAGGAAATCGGGGATACCGCCGACGATGGGATATGTCAGGTGACACTCGCTGCATTGGAGCGCGTTCTCGCTGGGTTGCAGTGGACGCTTGCATTTTGGGCAGGCAAAGCTTACGGTTTTTATTGGTGTGATTTCAGACATGGGATTTCTCTTTTGTACGTTGGAATTGATGCCTGACTATTGGGGAGGCGGCATAGGAACCCAGCTATCTATTACTCTACTTGATTGACCATTCATAGGGAAACTCTGTTCTTCGATACTCCCGCAGGGCAACGATTTTATCATCAGCATATTCGACAATACTGATGCCCTCAAGGTGATAATGCTGCCCTGCTGCAGTACACTCAAAATCCCATTCAAAAACCGCTACATCACCAAGAAAATGGAAGGTCGTAATATCCCAGCGATCAACCCTGCCTTCCTCTGCGATCCAACTTTCTACCCACTGTTGAACCAACTTAATTCCACGATAGGTGGGGCCATGTGACTCAATAATAATACAGTTTGGAGACAAGGTGCCAACGATTTTTACCAGATCGTTTCTCCTCCATCCCTCAACATAAGTCTCCACCAACCGTTTAGCTTCTTGATAATTCACAAAATTCAACCTCCCTTATTATTGGCAATCTGCTCATCACGACAAGACCTCTAGCCGCCCCGTTAGGCGAGCCGCAAGGGAGCGCCAGCGAGCGAAGCGGCTCGCCTAATGCACCGGAGCTGAGCCGCCAGGCGGCTGGCGCAGTGAGGCCAAACGTGAACCGAAACGCCCCAAACGCGACTCAAACCTCAAAAAGGCTCTCGATAGCCTGGTCAACTCCGGCGAGTGGGTGCGACCCGTTCTCCCGAAACCGGCGCAGGCCGGGGGATGGGAGGCAAAGGTCGCCGGTGAATTTGGCGAGCAACGGACGCCAAAATCACCACGAACTTCACCTGCATTGCACGCAGGTGCAATGTGACAACTGTGTATCCACGTCGGTGCGATGTTTCAAACAAGCTTACACCGAAATAGAGAAAGCATCAACCCCGACCGCCCCAGGTGCCGGGGCGTGAGCATCACCCTATGGCAGGCGACACCTGTACTTGCGCCAGGTGCAAGTGTTGGTCATCAAATGTCAGAAGCGAGGGTGAAAAGGCGGTAAGACGCGAACCAGACGCGGCGACCCCGTTGAGCAAGCAGCTACACCTGCACTTGCCCGTCCTGCCTCCGGCAGGAGGACAGGGCAGCGCAGGTGCAAGTGTGGTCAACGTAAGTAAAGGTGCGATGAGGCGTCGTCAGGGAGAACCTGCCTACGCTGGTTATCGGCAGGCCCAACACTTGCCCTGGCGGGCAGTGCCAGGGAAGGGAAAGGTTTCTCGGCCTGGTTTGCCAATCGAAGTCAGGCGGCACTCGACACGGAACCCGGCGTAAAGCACCGTCCCTTCGGCTTCGCTCACCTGTGCCTGCGGCCCAAGTGCAGGCAGGGCAAGCTCTAAGGTTGCGCAAGGTGGATACACGGAACGGTGGAACCGTCCGGCGCTCTCTGCAAAGACGGAGTAGATAACCAACCAGAAGCGACCGGAACGGAAGGATGCCCCAACCCATAGGTCCCCTTCGGGGAGAAGCCAAGGCCCTGCTGTAATGGTAGGGATATGCTGACGTGGGGCCGGGATACGGGAAGGTAGAGGTACCAAAGGAGGATAGGTCTTATCCGCAGGACTATCAGTTTGTGGCAGACGAGACGAACACTGCGTGTTCGAAAGGGACTGAAGACTGGAACACGTTCCCCTGGAAGAACATCCAAAAGAACGTGTTCCGCCTGCAAAGGCGCATCTACCAAGCCGCACGCCGGAACGATGTCAAACGCGTCCACGACCTACAACGGTTGCTGTTGCGCTCTTGGTCGGCACGTTGTCTGGCAGTACGTCGGGTAACGCAGGACAATCACGGGAAACACACTCCGGGGGTTGATGGGGTAGCTTCGCTTACTTCGTGCCAACGGGTGCGAATGGTCAACGACCTGCGAAACCAGGAGACACATACGCCCGCACCGTTGCGGCGGGTGTACATCCCCAAGCCGGAGAAGACAGAAAGGCGGGGATTGTCAATTCCCACTATGCTTGACCGGGCACTCCAAGCACTGGTCAAGCTGGCACTGGAACCGGAATGGGAAGCACGGTTTGAGCCGAACAGCTACGGCTTTCGCCCAGGACGCTCACCCCACGACGCCATAGAATCCGTCTTCCACCTGCACTTGCCCGTCCTGCCTCCGGCAGGAGGACAGGGCAGCGCAGGTGCAAGTGAACTTCATCCGCCTGAAACCCAAGTACGCCCTCAACGCCGACATCACGAAATGCTTCGACAGAATCTCACACGACGTCATCTTGGACAAGCTTCACACCATCCGCCCCATAGAACGCCTGGTTCGTGGTTGGCTCAAGGCCAGCATCCTCGACCACGGAGAGTACATCTTCCCAGAAGCCGGGACAGCTCAAGGCGGCCCGCTCTCACCCTTACTGGCTAACGTCGCTCTCCACGGACTCGAAACCACCATACGCCAAGCCGCGCCGACCAAGTCGCCGCCAGGCGTTATCCGCTTCGCCGACGATGTCGTGATCTTGTATCACGACATCGAAACGCTCAAGCGCCTCGCCAAAGTAGCCGAGGAATGGCTGGCAAGCATCGGCGTAGAGCTAAACCCGAACAAAACCACTATCACCCACACTCTCGAACAGCACAACGGGCAAATCGGTTTCGACTTCTTGGGTTTCCACGTGCGACAGTATCCAGTGGGAAAGCATCGAACCCGCACCTATCGAGGTAGACCCGGCTACCCTGGCCCGTCGGCCAGGACGGGCAAGACCATCATCAAACCCAGCCGCAAGGCGCTACAACGTCATCGTGAAAAGCTGCGGGACATCATTCAACAACATCGTGGTGCGCCTCAATCGGGCCTGATCTACGCCCTCAACCCAGTTATTCAGGGCTGGGCCAACTACTTCCAGCACTGTGTTGCCAAACACGACTTCCAAGTCCTGGACAACGTCCTCTACCACCAACTCACACGCTGGGCCAGATACCGCCACCCACGCAAGAACGGAAAGTGGTGTTACCACCGCTATTGGCGCGAGGTGAACGGGCGGGTACGCTTCAGCGACAAGGAAAGCGTCCTCAGCTTCCACCAGACAACGATGGTCAGCCGCTTTGTTAAGGTGCAAGGGAACAAAAGCCCCTATGACGGCGATTGGGTCTACTGGTCAACCCGGCTGGGACGTGACCCCAGCAAACCGCGACGGGTCACGCGACTGCTCAAAAGACAGCGTGGCTGTTACGCACTCTGTGGATTGCGCTTCACGACAGAGGACGTGACAGAAGTGCATCACCACGACAGGAACCACAACAACAACGCCTTCGACAACTTGCGCTTGATGCACGGTCACTGTCACGACATCGTTCACGGCTCAAGGTGCCTATCCGCAGGACTATCTTTTTGTGACAAAGACCCGTATCCCGAAGAGCCACGTGAGGGGAAAGCTCTCACGCGTGGTTCGGGAGCGGGGGTCGGGGTCGCGAGGCCCCGGCCTACCGTAACTTGGGTGCTCCTAGCGACACGTTTAGACGCTTCTGAGATTATCTCTTTTTGCTGCCTCTTCGGCATAGGCACTTTCCTCGTTTTCGCTCTCTGTGGGGGGCTCAGTCGTCCCGCTCAGACAATCGACAACAAATTGCTGGTTGAACAGTTTCGTTTTCACCCCATTGCCAAATTCATACACGCATTTCTCGAAAGTGTAGTAGTCGTAACTGGCTGATTTAGGGAATGCCCCAGGATCATTGACCAAACTCACTATGGCATTCGTATCCAAGAAAACCCTCATGACTTTCCTCACGAAATAATGCTATCTCGAGTTTGTGCCGCCCAACGGCACGCGGTTAAGCGGGGGTTAGGCGTTCGTGGTCTCTCGTAACATCGCCCACACCTGCAACCCCAGCTTAGGTACCCTTCCCTCACCTACTACCTTGAACCCGTGCTTCTCATAGAAACGGATGTTCCCTTCTATGCCTGTCTCAAGATAGCACGCCGTTCCGTCTGCACTTGCCCTCTCCAGCACAGGCTGGAGCAATCTCCCCCCAATCCCTTTCCCTTGGCTCGGCGGATCAACCCCAACTGCCCACAGATACCAGTGCGTTTCTGGTGCATACCGCTCGTGAAGCTTGTCCGCATAGCTCATATAGGTATCGAGTCGGCGATAAGCTCCTAAACCCATCTTCACTGGCGTGGCGTATAGGCCGCTCCGCACCACTCGGCCAGCAGTCAGCTTAGTTTGCCCCGGAGGTAGCCAGCAAGCTACTCCTTCCAACGCAGGCGTAGTGTACACCTGGCCGTACAGCAGAGAGTAGTACACCACCCTGTCGAAAAGCCACGACAGCATTTCCACACGTTTGCCCTCCTTGGGGATCGCCACTACGTACGTCGGATCACTGTGGAAGGCTCTCGCCAGCAACTCCGCAGCCCGGCATCTCTGAGCGGCGTCAAGTCGAACAGGTTCGCTGTTGTACACTATGCTTTCTCCTGCCTGGTTAGCCAGACACACTTATTGTGCCTGGTGAGACGAGCGCCTAATTTCCTACTTTCGCGGCGGCCCGACGGTGCGCATCCTGCTGGACTGATCACCCCCAGCCTCTAGCCCCCAGCCCCCAGCGCATAGCGCTGCACTTCCAGGTAAATCGGCTTGGGCTCAAAGTCGGGGGTGACGAAAGTGAAGTAGTCCAGGTAGCTGTGGGCGGCCCAGGGATAGCGAAAGGCCCACAGCACGATGGCCTGGCACCAGTCCCACTCCTGCGCCATCTGGTAGGCCTGGAGGGTGTATTGGATGCGCTGCGCCGGTTTCACGGCCCGGGTCCAGCGCGGGTGGTCGTT
>JAHELX010000268.1 GCA_024643945.1 Anaerolineales bacterium | reverse complement strand
CGCCTGAACATCTTGCCCAGCCCACCACCAGAGTGGGTTTTCATCTCCACGTTACCGCTCATCCAGCTCATACCGCCCGACTCGGAGTAGATGACCTCGCCAGGCTGCAGCTCGATGGTCACTACCTGGAGTGTGGTGCCATCTATGCGGTAACTGACACGTCCTTGCCCACCTTGATACTCGCGTTGCACATGCTCTGTCGTCGTATCAAGGGTTGCAACGCCTCCGCCTGCCACCAGCGGCTGACCACAGGAGCTACAGAATCTGGCGTTCTCTGCCAGGGCTGCACCACAATTAGGACAATTCATGGGTAAGATCTCCTTCCAATCTGCTTTGGGTTCTATATTTGGGATCATATCTGACCGGCGTCAGGATAACACACCTGGACAAAAGATTCCAGACATTTGCCTGAACTCTATACGGCAAAACCATCCTGGGGTTGCAATCTGCCAGAATCAGGCAGACATCGAGTACACTGAAACTGGATACACTCCAACTATAGCATCAGGAACATTCACTGTCAACGTTTATGTGTTTGTAATTACTCACCCTCCCGCAGGTTTGGGCAAACGCTTATGCCCACTCAATACATCCTGCCCCGTGGGGGGGCTTCGCTCCGGGAGGGTGAGTAGTTATACGTGTTTCCCAAAAAGCCCGAAAAATAGCCTCGTCTGCTAAAAAAAGAACAAAATTAGCCGAAATAAGCCCTCCTTCGCCCGTATTGTCCGTATCTTTCCCCAAGTGCCTGTGTTATAATGCGGTGAACACCCGCATTGTGGAGAGAGGCAGGGATGTAATACTCTCTCATCTGATGGGTTCAGGAGGCAACAATGTCTAGACGAGTGGTCATTACCGGTATGGGAGCCATCACGCCGGTGGGAAATGACGTAGGCCAAACGTGGGAATCGATTAAAGCTGGACGGTCGGGGATTGCCCGCATCACCCTTTTTGACCCCTCGGATATGGCGACCCAATTTGCGGGTGAGGTCAAGAACTTCAACCCGGCCGAACGTTTTGGGCACAAAGAAGCTCGCCGCATGGATCGGGTCACCCAGTTTGCGATGGAAGCTTGCTCCCAGGCTGTCACCAGTTCCGGCCTGCTGGAAAATGGGATAGACCGGGATCGGGTTGGTGTGGTCATCGGCAGCGGTGTAGGCGGAGTTGGCACCTTGCTCGAACAATATGACGTGCTCAAATCCCGCGGGCCGCGTCGAGTGAGTCCATTCCTCATCCCGATGATGCTGGCCGACACGTCAGCCGCCCAAATCGCCATTGAGTATGGTTTACGCGGGCCCAATATGGCCATCATCACGGCTTGCGCGACCGGCACCAATGCCATCGGCGAAGCATTTGAGATGGTCACCCGGGGTGCAGCCGATGCTATCCTGGCTGGCGGCACCGAGGCGGGGATACTACCCCTCACCATTGCCGGCTTCAACATGATGGGCGCGCTTTCCACGCGCAATGACGACCCAGCCGGCGCTTGCCGTCCCTTCGATGCCAACCGGGACGGATTCGTGATCAGCGAAGGCGCTGTAGTGTTGGTGATCGAGAGCCTGGAGCACGCCCAGGCACGCGGTGCGACCATCCATGCCGAAATCGTGGGCTACGGCACGTCGGTGGACGCCAACCATATGGCGGCTCCCTTGGAGACAGGCGACGGCGCACGCCTGGCGATGCAAAATGCCCTGGATCGCGCTGGACTGGCCCCAGAAGTGGTTGACTATCTCAATGCTCATGGTACCAGCACTCGCCTCAATGATGTGTCGGAGACCCGGGCTATCAAGACTGTGTTGGGTGAACATGCCTACGACATCCCTGTCAGTTCTACCAAGTCGATGACCGGGCATCTGCTGGGCGGGGCCGGCGCACTGGAAGCGCTGATTTGCGTAAATGTGCTGGAAGATGGTATTATCCCCCCGACGATTAACTATGAAGTCCCCGACCCGGATTGTGATCTCGACTATGTGCCTAACGAAGCCCGGCAGGCCGATGTCCAGATGGCTATGTCCAACTCCTTTGGGTTTGGCGGACACAATGCCTGCGTGATTCTGCGCCGATACGAATAGCTCTGAGTAGCCCGGTTTTCAACTAGATGTTCGGGGTGCGGCCATCTGCCCCGGACAAGAGACAGTTGGTGAAACCGGGAGTTCTTTTGTGTTGCATCCTCCCTCGTTGACGCACGCGCCGCGTTGGGAGCAGGCATAGTTGCCTGATGCTCAACCGTCGTGCGTCTCTACTTTTGGTGACGGTAAGACCGTCTTTCTTAGAGCAGGAGCATAGTATGGCTCGATATGCACATATTGTAGGTTGGGGAATGAGCGTACCTAAGCGCGTCATGACCAACAATGATTGGGCGCAACTGGTCGAAACGTCGGACGAGTGGATTCGCAGCCGCACCGGGATTGTCGAGCGACGCATCGCGGGCGAAGGGGAGACGACCCTCACTATATCGTTGGAAGCGGCGCGCAAGGCACTAGATGTAGCCAAGCTTTCGCCGGCTCAGCTTGATTTGATCATCGTCGCCACGGTCACGCCAGAGCACGCTTTCCCGGCAACTGCGTGCCTGGTGCAAGACAGCCTGGGCGCCGTGAACGCCGCCGCTTTTGACCTGAGCGCCGGCTGTTCTGGTTTTATTTACGGACTATCCATGGCCACCGATTCCATCCGCGCTGGGAGTTACGAACACGTATTAGTTATCGGCGCCGAGACCCTGTCGCGTATTGTGGATTGGACCGACCGTCAGACGTGCGTCCTCTTCGGCGATGGCGCAGGAGCGGTTGTGGTCAGCGGCAGCGAAATGCCGGGTGGCATCCTATCCAGTGTCCTCGGCTCTGATGGCTCCGGCGGCGACTACCTGATTCTGCCGGCCGGCGGCAGCAAATACCCTCCCAGCCACGAAACGATTGCGCAGAAATTACACTATGCGCGTATGAACGGCCGCGAAGTGTTCCGTTTTGCCACCCGTACTATGGACAAGGCGACCCGCCTGGCCTGCGAGAAAGCGGATTTGCGGTTAGACGACGTGGAGATGTTCGTGCCGCATCAGGCCAATATTCGCATCATCAAATCGGCCGCCCGCTCGTTGAAGTTAGAAGACGAGCGGGTCTTTTCAAATATTGACCGCTATGGTAACACCTCGTCGGCCTCTATTCCCATCGCTCTATGTGAAGCCATCGCGGATGGTCGCATCCATCGCAACGATCACTTAGTGCTGGTCGGCTTTGGCGCTGGACTCACGTGGGGGGCAGCGGTGGTGCAGTGGGGCGTCCCGCTGCCGGTGACTCCTGCCCCCTGGTGGTTGCGTATGTTCTACTGGCTATACTACCGCTGGGCTCGAGCCCGCTCGTGGAGTGCCCGCCAGCGGCGCCACGCGGAAGATTGGCTACCCTTCAACGGGCACCAAAACGGCTACCACCGCAATGGCACGTCGCCAACGCTGCCTCCCACTCCCGCCCGCCCGGAGCGCGAGGCCGAGCCCACGCCAGAGGAGGAAAGAGAGCCGGTCGCCGAGTCCGACGAGCAGTAGCCACTCACGACAACAAAAGCCTATCTGAAACTCTCGAACATTGCGGCTGGAAGGGTGGAAGGCTGGAAGGTTGTCCAGCCTTCCACCCTTTTAGTCTTCTGCTGTTTGTACTAAGAAGGGTTGGGGATGATTGGCGGGGTTCATCAGTGGTTATGTTCGCTCCAACCAATACCACGCCGCCGATGGCCCACTGGGATCAGCACCTCGTTCCACCCTTAGCAAGCAAAAATCGGATTGGAACAATTGTTGCACCCCTTCGGACGAGATCCCCATCTCGCCGAAGCGTCCCTGCTGCAGGCCAAAAGCATAGAACATAAAGCGCGCGCCGGGTCGCAACAACCGCCGCAATTGATCCCGGTAGCGGACCCGGCTTTCGGCGTCGAGGGTGTGGAAACAGCCGATGTCGAGGGCCAGGTCAAATGGGGACTGGAGGAAGTCAAGCCGGGTGACGTCAGCCGCGTAGAAGTCCACGGCCAGCCCCGCCTCTCTGGCCTTGCGGCGAGCTTTGCGGATGGCCGTGACCGCAAAGTCTACGCCCACTACGTGCCAGCCGTGCCGGGCCAGGTACAAGCTGTTGGTGCCGGTGCCACACCCCAAATCCAACGCCCGACCTGGCGATAGCGCATTTGGTCCCTCTATCGCTTCCACCACCTCCGGCGGGGTAACCCCTGTGTCCCAGGGTGGGCGGAAATAATACCACAGACTGTAGGCCAGCCGTCGTAGCATTTCATCCTTTTCCTTTGTATCCCATTCAACCAGTCGCGCGAAGCAAGACAAACCGGCGGCTGGCGGATGACCAAACTCACGCCAGCCGCCCTGTCCTAGCGCTTACGCCGGGACGAAATAGACGTCGGTTGGCTTAAACTTACTGTTACGCAGGTAGTGGGCTTTGACTTTCATGCCTATCCAATCCAGAGAGGGTTGGTTGGGATCCACACCGACGAGACGCGTGAGGAAGGGTGTGTTGCTCCCCTCGAACTCGACAAGGGCCAGCACGAAGGGCGTCTCTGGCAGAAATTCCTCGGAACCGAAGTAGCAGACGGTGAAGGCGTGTACTGTCCCTTCATCTGGCAAACGGACCCATTCCGTCTCGTTGCCGGTGTGCATATCGTGACCCCGTGGGGTGGCGTAGGTATAACCCGTCTCCGGGTCACGGTTGCCCAGGAAGACCTTGTTGGCCAGTCCGGCAAAGAAGGGGGAATCCTGGCCATACGAGTGCAGGTAGGTGATGCTATAGGGCTGTTCGATCTGGATAGGGGCCATCTCTTTGAGCATGGCCAGCGTTTCCTCGTTCAATTCGCGCGGAAAGGGGACGTTATGCAGAATGTATCCCCCCAGAGTTTCTTCGCGTTTGTTGGGAATCTGACCGGACATTATTCAAATCTCCTTGAAAGTAGGTGGTTAGTTTTCGTCTTTCTCAAGAACCGAAACTGTGACGTACGTGCCAGTGCCAGCGTGGGAGTGGATGGCACCGCGCCGAGCATTTTTCAGTTGCAAGGTGTCGTCGCCGAAGTGTTTGCCGATGGTCCCCTGCAATTGCCAGATGGCAAACACCGCTTGCATCAGACCCGTAGCGCCGACGGGGTGGCCGCAGGCGATGAGCCCGCCACTGGGATTGACCGGGCAAGCTGGTTCCTCAGCCAGTTCCAGGCCATAGTCAATCCCGGGCATAAAGGCCTTGCCTGAGGCGGCAAAAGGCCCTCCCTCACCGTAGCGGCAGAGGCCCATGTCTTCGTAAGTCTGAACCTCGCTGGAGGTGTAGGCGTCGTGCAGCTCCACGAAGTCAATCTCCTCGAGTGGATGGGTGACGCCGGCGTTTTTGTAGGCTTCCTTAGAGGCCATCCGTCCAGCCCGGAAGGAGTGGACGCCGGGGTAGCGGAAGCCCCTGTCCCATAGTTCCTTGTAGTAGGCGCGGGTTTCGCCGGTATCTTCGTGGGGGAGGAGGTTATACTTGATGAAATCGTCGTAGGATTGATGAGGCCGGTCGGCCATGCGCATGGCGTCAGTGCCGCGCCCGATGCCACTGACTTTTACCAGCGGGCGGGAAATCCGGGCACCGGCCGCCTCCAGCCGGGCCAGCCCTTCCTCAGAGCATAAGATGGTAGCGGCAGCCCCATCACTCATCACACAGATGTCCAGGCGTGTCAACGGCCAGGCTACCATCGGTGCATTCCGCACATCCTGGATAGTATAGCGGTTGCGCTTTTGTGCGTAGGGGTTATAGTAGGCGTTGATGTGGTTCTTCACGCTCACATGAGCCATTTGCTCGACGGTAGTACCGAATTCCTTCATGTGGCGCGTGACCATCATGGCGTAATAGCCAGAGTAGAAACCACCCACTGGATAGTCGAAGCTCACGTCGCTGGCCAGGGCGATGAACTCGTTGCCTTTCCATGTTTCCACGTGGGACATTGTCTCGAAGCCATAGGCGACGCACACGTCCATGTATCCCGAGGCAACTGCCTTCCACGCCTCCTGAAAGCAGATGCCACCGGTGGCGCCGCCTCCTTCCACACGATGGTTAGGCTTAGGACACAATCCCAGGTAGTCAGTGGCCATAATGCCGGCCATAAGCTGACGGGAGAAGTGGTCGCTGAAGTAGCTGACCACTGAGCCATCCACTACCTGCGTGAACTGTCGGAACTCCAGGCCGATGTCCTGAATGGCATAATCGTAGGCCTCTTTGACGATGGCCTGGAAGGTTTTGTCGGGGCGGGCTTTGGCGAATTTGCTCACCCCACCTGATAGTGCGTAGACTGTTCGCATCGTTGCTTTGCCTCCTTCATTAGAATAGCAGAATGAAACCCTACTGTTTGCCTAAAAGTGCCTCGTCGAAAAAACTGATCACCCGCGCTTCGTACTCCTCTGGCCAGGTCTGGATGTAACCCCCATGACCGACGCCGGGCACAACCCACAGCGACTTGGGCTCGCCGGCAGCGGCGAATTGCTCATGGGCATGCCCGCTGGCTACCTCGTACTCGCCGAAGATCAGCAGCACCGGGCGCGGGCTGATGTGTCCGATGGCATGGATAGGGCTGACAAGGCGGGCGTCAATCCCGGTTTGGCGTCGATAGAAAAAGAGGATGGCTTGGGTGTAAAAGCTTTCGAGAAGCGAGTTATTGCCCCCGGCGTTGGCAATGTCGTCGCCCAGGTTGTAGAAATTGCCCTCACTGACGACAGCCCGAATACCTTCCGATTGCGCAGCGCTGAAAATGGCGGTAGCCCCTCCCACCGAGAAACCGAGCGCCCCGATGCGGTTTGAGCCCACTTCTGGCTGTGCCTGGACAAAAGCCAGCGCCCCAGCCACGTCATCGACCTCAGCATAACCGGCAGTGAAAACCACATCGGGGTTGGCGCAGGGACGTGGATCGACCAGCAACACGCCGTAACCATGACGGGCCAGCATTGCCCCCTGGTCGAGCATACCATCTCGCGCCTGACCGATGCCGGGAATCAGAATCACCGCTGCCCCGTTCTTGGAGGGCAGCCACCAGGCCGCAAGACTCACCCCGCCGGGATTTGTAGGTACGCTTTTCCCTGGGGCAAAGGTCACCTCCCGGTAGTCAGAGATGCCGACGTCGGTGAGCGTGCGATAGGGGCCCGAGCAACCGGGATGAGCCAGGGCGTAAGCGTAACGCCGGCTGATTTCAAGCCCGATGACCAGAACTCCCACAGCGGTCAGCAATGCGCTCCATAGAAGGATCAGTCCCCAGCGGGTAAGCCGGGCTCCAGAAGGGGCGGAAGGTCGTATCGGATGCGTCATATCGGTGGAATCAGCGGCGTTATTAACGCTTTAAGCACAGCATCGGCCACGATTGGCAGGTCCACAAATGAATTATACGGGACAGTTAACAAACTTGTCAAGACATGAGCGAATTTTCGCTTTATTTACGTTTAATATTAGTAGAATGGTGGCCACTTCTGCAAGTGTGTTTCGGTCTTGGGGTAGCGAGATCCTCGTCTGATCGAATCGGCCAGGATTCGGATAAAAACTATTCAATTTGGGTTGCGACTTGACGAAATGCTGGAGTTAGGTTAAAATCTTTCATTACAGGCTTTTCCCCTATGTTTGAGAACTTACAGGATAGACTACAGGGCGTCTTTCAGCGCCTCTCCAGTCGTGGCAAGCTGAGCGAGGCAGACGTTGATGCTGCTTTGCGCGAAGTCCGGCTGGCGCTGTTGGAAGCCGACGTAAACTTCAAAGTCGTCAAGGACTTCATAGGCCGGGTACGCGAGCGGGCAGTAGGCATTGAGGTGATGCAAAGCCTGACGCCAGCTCAGCAGGTCGTGAAGATCGTCAACGAAGAGTTGGTTGCCACGTTGGGAGAGCCGGCTCGACTCAACCTGGACGGGCCTACGCCCCACGTGGTCATGCTAGTCGGCTTG
>JAHELX010000267.1 GCA_024643945.1 Anaerolineales bacterium | reverse complement strand
ACACAATGGAAGAGCCAACGAACGATGCCGCGCCGCAGGAAGAAGCCACAGAGGAGACTCTAGGTCGCCGCCAGTTATTGAAAGCCCTGGCCGCGACAGGCGGGGCCGCCGCTGCCGCCTCTTTGCTGCCGGGTAAATGGGCGAAGCCGGTGATTGAGGCAGGCGTGTTACCGGCCCACGCACAGGTCTCGCCAGGACCACAACCCACAGAACAACCCACAGAACAACCCACAGAGGAGCCACAGCCGGCAAGGGTCGTCTCCTGCTACGCATCTAACGCAGAACCAGGGGTAGTGGAGATCTATCCAGACTCCACAATCGCGACTTATGCAGAAATCGAGCCTAACGAACCAATACAGGTTAGGAGAACAATCACGGTACAGGGCCAACCCAGTCCTTTTGTGTACGAGGGTGTTGCCAGCGTGACTGCTGGACCGTATGCTATGTTCGATACCCCGAATTTCGATCTTTCTGCGCTCTCCCCGCTTGTCCAGCCTGGTACGGATGTCATCACTATACTCTATGAAATCATAGATCCGGCTTATCAGGGCGTTGACACTTGCATACGCTATATCACCATCACCCAACCGCGATAACTCCTTCTCGAAGACATCAGCCTGTTACCTTGTCGACCATGGTTTGAAAGGCAGGTCGGACGGAGAGGGAATTATGGAAACGACGTTGACTGCAACTAAAGCGAAAGGGGCACTGACTTCGGGACCGATGACGGCGGACCAATTGCTGCGGCTCCGCCCTGATGGCCGTCGCTACGAACTCGTCGAAGGAGAATTGAAGGTGATGACGCCTGCCAGCCCCAGACATGGACGGATCGCCATGCGCATGGGATCACTGATCGAACAATATGCTCGCCAGCACGACCTGGGCATCGTCTACGCCGCCGAGACAGGTTTCCAGTTGCGGGAGAATCCCGACACGGTACGGGCTGCTGACGCCGCCTTCGTTGCCAAGCGTCGTATCCCGCCTGAGGGGGAGCCGGAGGGCTATTGGGCTATTGCGCCTGACCTGGTGGTCGAGGTCGTTTCCCCGTCGGATTCTGCGTCCGAGGTGCAGTCCAAAGTAGCCGACTGGCTGGAGGCTGGCTGCCAACTGGTGTGGGTGGTCTACCCAGACACACAAACCGTAACCGAGTACCACTCGTTGACGGAGATCCGGGTGTTGACCGCCGGCCAGTCGTTGGAAGGTGGCGACACACTGCCGGGCTTTGCCTGCCTCGTCAGCGAGATCTTCGCATGACCCGGCATTGGTAGAGGGAAGCACCTCGATCAATGAAAATAAGGCAAATCCCCGGCACCTGATAGGTGCCGGGGATTTTATTTTACTCCACGATCTCGCCCTCGACCGCCTCCATTTCGTCTTCAGGGTACGTGGGGAGCGTTTCGGGTGCGGCGGCAGTCCGGCGGAAGGCCAGCTCGTCGCCGGTCGCGTCTACCTCGACCGTATCCCCCTCGCCGAACTCACCCTCCAGCAAGGCCAGGGCCAGCGGGTCCTGCAGATAGCGCTGCATCGCTCGCTTGAGAGGCCGTGCGCCGAAGACCGGGTCGTAGCCACGTTCGGCCAGGAAGTCGCGGGCGGCATCGGTCAGAACCAGCGTCAGCTTACGCTCAGCCAACAGCCCCTCCAGGCGCTCCAGTTGGATATCCACGATGCGGGCCAGGTCGCTCCGGCTCAGGCTGTGGAAGACGACGATTTCGTCCACCCGGTTCAGGAACTCAGGGCGGAAGTGCTGGCGCAAGGCTTCCATGACCTTAGCCTGGGCTGCTTCAATGCCCAGCTCCATGATGTAATGGCTGCCGATGTTGCTGGTCATGATGACTACGGTGTTCTTGAAGTCCACCGTACGCCCGTGGCCATCAGTCAGCCGGCCATCGTCCAGCAGTTGCAGCAAAGCGTTGAAGACTTCGGCGTGTGCTTTTTCGATCTCGTCGAAGAGGACGACACTGTATGGCTTGCGCCGCACTGCCTCCGTCAACTGGCCACCTTCATCGTAGCCCACGTAGCCGGGCGGTGCACCGATGAGCCGGGACACAGTGTGCCGCTCCTGGTATTCGCTCATGTCAATGCGAATCATGTTATCCTCATCGTCGAAGAGGAACTCGGCCAGGGCACGGGCCAGCTCCGTCTTGCCGACACCGGTTGGCCCCAGGAAGATGAAGCTGCCGATAGGGCGGTTAGGATCTTGCAGGCCGGCCCGGGCGCGGCGGACGGCGTTAGCGACGGCGCGGACGGCCTCATCTTGTCCAACCACGCGCCGGTGCAGCCGGTCCTCCATCTTGATCAGCTTATCCCGCTCCCCTTCCAGCAGCTTGCTGACGGGGATGCCGGACCAACTGGAGACCACCTCGGCGATGTCCTCCGCATCCACTTCCTCCTTCAGCAGCGGCTCGCCCTTTTGCAACTCGGCCAGGCGCGTCTCACTCTCCCGGAGTTGCGCTTCCAGATCGCGCAACTTGCCGTAGCGCAGACGGGCCGCCTCCTCCAAATCGGCGCGGCGCTCGGCCTGCTCAATGGCGATGCGCGTCGCCTCGATCTCCTCTTTGGTGCGGCGCACGGCCTGGATGGCCTCCTTCTCCGCACCCCAGCGGGCGCTCAATTGCCCTGACTCTTCCCGCAGATCGGCCAGTTCCTTCTCCAGCGCCTTCAGTCGTTCTTTGCTGGCCTGGTCCTTCTCCTTCTTCAATGCCTCACGCTCGATTTCGAGCTGCATAATCTGCCGGTCTACCGCGTCCAATTCCTGGGGCTTGCTGTCGATCTCCATCTTCAGCCGGCTGGCCGCCTCGTCAATCAGGTCAATCGCCTTGTCGGGCAGGAAGCGGTCGCTGATGTAGCGATGGCTGAGAGTGGCGGCGGCGATGACGGCGCTATCCTGGATGCGCACGCCGTGGTGCACCTCGTAACGTTCCTTCAAGCCGCGCAAGATACTGATGGTATCTTCCACCGTCGGCTCATCGACCAGCACCGGCTGGAAGCGGCGCTCCAGGGCAGCGTCCTTTTCGATGTACTTGCGATACTCGTCCAGGGTGGTGGCGCCGATGGCGTGCAACTCGCCCCGGGCGAGCATCGGCTTGAGCATATTGCTGGCGTCCATGGCACCTTCAGCAGCGCCGGCACCGACGACGGTGTGCAGTTCGTCAATGAAGAGGATGACGTTTCCTGCGCTGTCGGTGATCTCCTTGAGCACTGCCTTGAGCCGTTCCTCGAACTCACCCCGAAATTTGGCCCCGGCGATGAGGGCACCCATGTCCAGCGCGACGACCCGCTTATCCTTCAGCCCTTCGGGCACGTCCCCCTTCACGATACGCTGGGCCAGACCTTCGGCGATAGCTGTCTTGCCCACGCCGGGGTCGCCTACCAGCACCGGGTTGTTCTTGGTACGCCGGCTGAGAATCTGGATGACGCGCCGGATCTCCCGATCACGCCCGATGACCGGGTCCAGCTTGCCGCGCCGGGCCAGGTCGGTCAGGTCGCGCCCATACTTCTCCAGGGCCTGGTAGGTCGTCTCCGGGTTCTGGCTGGTAACCCGCTGGCTGCCGCGAATCTGGGCCAGAATCTGCAAGATGGTCGTCTCATTCAGACCGTAACGGGTCAACAACTCTCCAGCAAAGCCCTTGGACCGGGCCAGCGCCAGCAGCAGGTGCTCGGTGCTGACGTATTCATCATGCATCTGGCCTGCCAGCTTCCCGGCGCCGGCGGTGACGTCGGCCAGGGCGCGGGACAGGCCCAATTGGGCGGTGGCGCCGTAGGCCTTGGGCCGCCGGTTCAGCTCTGCCTCCAGGTCGGTGATGAGCAGGCCCGGGCTGGCGCCCAGCCGCTGTACAACCTGCGGCACGACCCCGTCCGACTGGCGCAGCAGAGCCAGCAGCAGGTGAACCGGCTCGATTTGACTGTGACTATATTCTTGGGCCATGCCTTGAGCGGCCAGGACCGCCTCTTGTGCTTTTTGCGTGTACTTGTTTAAGTCCATAATTGCCTCCTGGGGGTCAGGACTCAGGGATCAGGGATCAGGACTCAGGACTCAGGCTCACCCGATATCGTATGCCTGATTCCCTGATCCCCCGATCCCTGACTCCCTGAGTCCCCAACTACCCCCATTGTACACGCGCGACATTAGAGTTACGTAAGAGCTATGTTTAGATTGTGTTAGAGGGCGCAGAAGATGGAGGGTAATAGAAAAGAACCGCCCAGTGGGCGGTTCTTGGGTAGCAGCGCGCAAGAGCGAAAACCTACTCCATCCCCACTGTACGCCTGGCGCTGTCCATGGTGTTGCGCAGCAGCATGGCGATGGTCATGGGGCCGACGCCGCCCGGCACGGGCGTGATGGCCGCGGCTACTTCCTTCACTTCGTCGAAGGCCACGTCGCCCACCAGCCGGTAGCCTCTCTCGCGGGTGGGGTCGTCGACGGAGTTGATACCCACATCGATGACCACGGCACCCGGCTTTACCCAGTCACCGCGCACCATCTCGGCCCGGCCCACGGCGGCGACCAGTATATCAGCCTCCCGCACCACGCCGGGCAGGTCTTTGGTGCGAGAATGGCAGATGGTGAGGGTGGCATTGCGGTGCAGCAATAGCATGGAGACGGGCAAACCGACAATGTTACTCCGGCCCAGGACCACCGCTCGTTTACCCTCGATCTCGACACCCGTGCGGAGGAGCAGTTCGATACATCCTTTTGGCGTGCAAGGGACGAACAGCGGGTCACGTCGTTTCATCGACAGGCGGCCAATGTTGATCGGATGGAAGCCGTCCACGTCCTTCTCGAGGCTGACAGCGCTCAGAATCTCCTCCTCGTCCATGTGGTCGGGCAGAGGGAGCTGAACCAGGATGCCGTGCACATCGGGATTGGCGTTGAGATCCCGCACGATCTGCAGCAATTCTTGCTGGCTGATGTCGGCGGGCAGGTCGTGGCCAAAGGAGGTGATGCCCACTTCGGCACAGGCCTTCTTCTTCATGCGAACGTAACTTTGAGAGTCTCTTCGTTCGCCGACCAAGACTGTGGCCAGGCCCGGCACTTTGCCATATTGGGCCTGCATCGCTTCGACTTCGGCCTTGATCTCACCTCGAATGGTAGCCGCAATCACCTTGCCATCAATGATTTTCGCTGACATTTGTTCCTCCTTGAACGTTGGGGATTCGTGTTGCGTAGTGCGTATTGCGTACTGCGAATTGCGTATTGCGAATTGCGTATTGCGTATTGCGTATTGCGTAGATGGATACGAAATACGCAGTACGCAGTACAGCAATAATGGACTTAATCAGAGCTGCTTGCCAATTTCTGAGAGTATAACACAGCCTTGGCTTGAAGGCAACAGCCTTGTGCTTGCCTGCACAATGGGATGGATACCAGTGGGGTGACCGGGCAGGTGGTCACAATTCTACGGAGCAGCCCAGGCCAGGTTGGTCGCCGGCGATGAGCCAGCCGTCCTCGAAGAGGAAGCCGGGCCGGCTGGGATCGTCTAGCAGGTCAAAGTGACCGTCGAGGTCGCCGTAGCGGACGTTGGGGCTGCTCAGGGCAAAGCCCAGCCCGGCGGCGATGAGCAGCGCCGGCTCGTTGATGCAACCCACCATGGTGGCCATGCGGGCAGCGCGGGCGATAGCATCTACCTGGCGGGCGCAGCCCAAGCCGCCACAGGTGGCCAGCTTAGCACTCAGTCCGTGGGCAGCGCGACGGCCGGCGATCTCCAGCGCCGAGGGCGGCCCCATCACGCTCTCGTCGGCCAGGATGGGCACCAGGCTGTGCTGGGTGACCTCTCCCAGAGCGTCCAGGTCGGCGGCGGGGGTGGGCTGTTCCAGCATCTCCAGCACCCCTTCCAACGCGCGGGCCACGTCCAACGCCTGTTGGACGCTGTAGCCCTGGTCTGCATCCAGGCGCAGGGTGAGCTCGGGCAGGGCAGCGTGGACCGCGCGCACGCGGCGCACATCCTCTTCGGGATCGAGGCCACCCTTTAGCTTGAGGATGCGGAACCCCTGCCGGGCGCGGTCCCCGGCCAGTTTCACCGTTTCCTCGGCCGGCGCCAGGCTGACGGTAACCGAGGTCTGGATACGATAGCGGTAGCCACCCAGCAGGCGGTAAAGGGGCAGTCCAGACGCCAGGCCCAGCAGGTCGTGAAAGGCGATGTCAAAAGCGCACTGGACACAGGGCGTGCCCGCGCTGAACTCGGCCAATTCGGCCAGGGCAAACTCGGTGTTCAGAGGGTTGAGGTCGATGGCGCGGTCGGCGCAGGCGCGGCAGACCCGGGTGACCTCTTCCAGCGTCTCGCCGCTGAGGGCGGGATCAAAGGCCGCGCAGCCCCAGGCCACCGCCCGCTGGCGGAGCGTCTCGATGCGGATGAAGACGGCCGCCGCGCGATCCACCGGGGTAGGCTGGGCTGACCGATAGGGCAGGCGCAGCTTGAACTCGGCCGGGATAACTTCGACGTGGGTGATCTGCATCGCGCACCTCCTTATCAGCTTTGACGATCAAGCTCGGTAATGCCGGTAGGGACATGCCGGGGCGACCGCACCCAGCCATAGGTCCCCTGCCGGGAGGGGTCGCCGCTACGATTACCAATTTTGGTTGTCAGAGTCAATTGAGGTGACCCACACCCTCACGGGGTGTCTTTGCGGCGTCAGCAGCCGGGTTCGCCGTAGTTGCCGCAGCAATCGGAGGCGGTGCGGATTTTGATCCAGTTGTTGCGCAAAATAAGATGAAGCTTGCGCCCCAGGGGCATGGGCTGGCGCAGGTTTTCCCACGTTTCCTGGAGGGTGCCATGGCGTTGTTCTTGTCCACACATGTTCCTGCCTCCTGCTGAATAACCACCAAGGTGCCTTCCCCGAAGAGAATTTATGGGTTTTGCCCACGATGATCGTATTAGCTGCAGGTCAGTTCAGAACACGGATGCACAGGATGAAACGGATTGGTTTTTTGCCATCAGCGCCAGCGATGGGTTAGCTGATCCGTAAATCCTGCGAATCCGTGTTCTTTACCGCAATAACAAATGGCCCTAAGGTGGAAGACGGACCGGGAGCGGGGAGAAGATTCTTAAGACAGGTTTTCAGTCAGGTTCGCCGGTCGCAACCGCCGACAGGGCAGAATCTATCATCTGCTTGGCGTCGGTGACCTCGGTGCCGGTCACCAGCGCCATCTCGGCCGACAGGAACTCCCGCCCCCGGGCCAGCAAGTCTGAGTCGGCTCGGGTGAGGTGAGCGCGCCGCTCGTGCCAGGTGAGGTCGCGCACCACTTCGGCGATGCGCAGGGGGGCGCCGGTTTCGAGCCTTTCGCGGACCCCGGCCTGGCGCTTTTTGTAGTCTTCCGACAACAGGTGGGGCGCGGCGCGCAGCGCCTCCAGCACGCGGGCCAGCTTGGTGCGGGACATGACCGGCCGCAGGCCCAGCTCATCCATTTTACGCACCGGGACGCGAACCGTCAAGCCCTTGTCGGGGATCTCGATCACGTAGTAACGTTCGAAGCCCTCCACCAAATCCAGGCGCTCCATACCGGTAATCCGCCCCACCCCATGCCTGGGGTATACCACCTCATCGCCGACTGAGAGTTCCATGACCTTCTCCTGTTCAAAGCGTAGACTCAGTTCCTACAGCTTTCTGCATCAGTTGTCGAACTTTTCGAAGATTATGATGAAAAAATCCGAGGGGTGTTTCGCATTATGAAACACTGTTCCCATTATAGGCCTGATGAGGCTCTTTGTCAAAGGAAACTAATCTGCCTCTCGTTTGCCCGGTATGTAGGGAATCAGCCCCTTCTCATAAGCTATCTCTTGTATCTCAAGCGGCAAGCGGCGCGCGTCAACGATCAGGCCGTCTAGCATAATCATCCAGGCCATAATGTTGTCGTCCATCTGGCTCGGCCGGTACCAATTCGGGTCCATCTGCATCATATTCAAGGCGTCGCGCACTGCTTTTG
>JAHELX010000266.1 GCA_024643945.1 Anaerolineales bacterium | reverse complement strand
CCGGGCAATCTCCGGGGCGCCCTGGATGGCACGTCGCTGACCGGCGTCACCTACCTCAGTCCGATTACGCTGGCGGCGACCGTGCCTTCTCATTCAGCCGGTTCAGCCGGTATGGATCTGGGGGTGTATACGCTGGTCATCACCAACCCTGGCCCCACTGACCCTGCTGGCAGTCTGCTTAACGCCTTTACCATCATTACTGACACCGTGCCGCTTTCGCCGATTAATCTGCGCGCCGCCGCCGGCGACCGCAAAGTTGTCCTGGGCTGGGAGCCTAATACAGAAATTGACCTGGCAGGCTATCGAGTCTATCGAACCGGTGTGGTGCCCCCCTTAGCCACAGTCACCAGCCCCAGCTATCTTGACCTGGCGGTGACCAATGGCACCACCTACTCATATTATGTGAGGACCATGGACATCGCGGGCCACGAGTCGCCCTCCAGCACGATTGTCTCGGCGCGACCGTATGACATTATTCCTTACACGTACACCACGTCCATCGCTTATACTGGCGTCGTAACCAACGCCAATGACGCTGCGGGGCCGCCGGATGGTTTGGCGGCGGCCATTACCGGCACGGGCGTGATCACCCTGGACTTTGGCGTTGACAGAGGTATCGTTGATGGACCTGGCCCCGACATGGTCATCTTTGAGTGGTGGAATCCTAACGCGGGCGGACTTGGAGTACCAGGTATTTTGCTTGATTATGTTACCGTCGAGCTTTCGGATGGGGTCTCCGGCTGGTACACTGTATTTAATTGGGATGGCTCGCCGGGCGGTGTGGCTGGGACGAACATTGATAGCTTCGCCGCTGACGGTGAAGGGGATGGAGAATTTATCCCTGAGTCTGCCCTGTATGAGGATAATGGGCAGAAAAGCGGTATCACCATAGACATTGGCATAGCACAACCATCGCTGCCGTCCGGCCATTCGTTCCACCTGGTGCGCTTGCGATATCCGGGGGGCGGGGCTAATCCCGGGGGCAACGTAGACGCCGTCCAACGGTTGAATTAGAAAACACTTCTGCCTGTAGTCAACCAAACCTCCCGAAGGTTTCCCCGGCCCGCTGGCGCGAGCCAGGACGGGCAGAACCTTCGGGAGGTTTTTCGATTCGAAATTCTAAAGATTAAGGTGGCCGACTGTGTCAGCCGCCTGCCGGGGTCGGAGTGAGAAACGGAACAGGCGTGTTGGTCGGCGGTGGTGGCGGTGTAGCGGTTGGCGGTGGTGGCGGCAGTGTCGGCGTAGCCGTGGGTGGCGGCGGTGGCAACGTTGGCGTAGCCGTCGGCGGCTCCGGAGGAGTGGCGGTGGGCGTCGGTGTGACCCCTGGTGCGCTGGTAGCGGTGGATGTGGGTGTCTGGCTGGGCACACCAGTCGGTGTTGGGGTGGGGCTGCCAACACCCGGCGTGGCCGTCGGCGTATGCGTCGCAGTCGGCAGCACTGGGGGGGTAATCGTGGCGGTGGGCGGCGGTGGTGGCGGCAAATATGGCAGCCATAGCTGCTGGCCCACGTAAATGTTGTAGCTGCTCAGACAATTGGCCTGCACAATGGCGTAGACCGTGGTGTGAGTCCGCACTGCCAGGGAGTAGAGCGTATCGCCGGGTTGCACGATGTATCGCACCCAGTTAGCGGGCGGCCCACACGGCGGGCGGGGTGTGGGAGGGATCACGACCGATGGCACAAAGAGCACCTGGCCTGGATAAATGGCCTGGCTCACCAGACAATTGGCCTGCATCAATTGGGAAACACTGATGCGATAGCGGTAGGCCAAGGAGGCCAGCGTATCGCTGGGGCGCACTGTGTATGCCACCCAGCCGGCCGGCGGCCTACAAACCGGCGTGATCGGTGGGCTGGTCGGCGTAGCCGTAGGGGGCACAAAGATCACCTCGGTTGTGGGTGTGAAGGTAGGCACGACAGGGGGCACGCTGGTCTGGGAGGGTACTAGCGGTGGCAAGGGCGTACTGGTGGGCAGGAGCGTTGGCGTCTCGGGTGTGAATTGGCCTATCACCGGTGTTGGCGGCACTGGTTGGGGACCAGGCGGCATTTCTTGTAATGCCAGTAAGAGAGCTGCCGCTACCGTCAATGCGACGATGCCAATGGCTGCCAGCCCTGTCAAGATTGGCCGCCAGTGAGATGGGCCCGGCCTTTGGCCATTGGTGTGACGGGCGTCGGGCGAACCGTTAGCAGCCATAATCGTGTAAGCCTTATCCCTCGTCAGGCCGGTCAGCACTCAGGTCCAGAGGCGGGATGTTCACTTCCAGCCAGGGATCTTCATAGCCCTGGCTAATGGGTAAAAGGAAGCTAAGCGTGGAACCGACGCCCATTTCGCTTTCAACCCAAACCCGCCCATTATGAGCCTCTACGAGAGATTTGACGATCGCCAGCCCGACCCCCGTCTCTCCCAGGCCATTGACGAGAGGGTTTTCGGCCCGGTAAAATCGGTCAAACACCCGCTCTTGATCATCCGGCGCGATGCCGCCCCCTGAATCTCGGATGGAGACTTTCAGGTAGTGGGTTTCTTCCGGGTTGCCGGCTTCGTTGTCGTAGACCTCGGCCGACACTGCGATAGTACAGCCCACCGGCGTGCACTTGGTCGCGTTGCCCAGGAGATTGGCCATTATTTGATGTACGCAATCGGCGTCGGCTTCCACTGGCGGCAGCTTTTCTGGCAAGTTTAGCTCCAGAGTGAGCTCCTTCTCTTCCAGTTGGGCGCGGGCGCCGATGATGGTATCTTCGATGATTTCGCCCATATCCACCATAGTGGGCCGTATCTCCAGTTGGCCGGCGTCAATAGCCGTGACGCCGATGAGATCGTTGAGCATGCTGCTCATACGTTCGATATTGGCCTTGATGCGTTGCAAGAACTTACGTTGCATCTCGCCGATGAGGCCTACCGATTCGCCCAGCAGCAGGTCGGTGTACCCGGTAATAGAGGTCATCGGCGTGCGCAACTCTTGTGATAGCGAAGCCACAAATTCGTCGCGGGCCTGCTGGCTCTCAGCCTCGGCAGTGACGTCGTAGAGAATGGCGACGCTGCCCTCTTGACGTTTTCCTGTGACAGTGGCTGCCATAGGGCTGATTGTGGCGCGCAGCACCCGGTCACCCACTTCCAGCGTGGTGGTAACCATATCGTTGGAATGAGCGACGAGTTCTGTAATGGCTTTGTGCCAACGTTCATCTTGGGCTACGTGTTTAAGCGGTTGGTTGACGAGCGACTCGGGCGGAACTGCCAGCATTTGGGCGGCGGCAGTGTTCACACGGCTTATTTTGCCGCTGGGGTCACCGATGATGACGCCGCAGGTCAGGTCTTCCAGCACTGTCTGAGCGCCGGTAGCCTGGGGATGGGTCTGTACTCCCATAGGGCCGTGCTGGGTGCGTCGGATGGCACGCGCCAGTTTGCGGGCACGCTCCCGGGTTTTGGCCAGTGCGTCGGCCAGTCTTTCGGCTTCGGCTGCTTCGCGTTCTAAATCTTGGACTTTCTCTACCAAGGCCTCACGTTCAGCTTCCAATTGCTTCAATTCGGCGGTTCGGGTCTGTACCTCGGCCGAAAGACTCTGTATTTTTGAGTCCTTTTCATAGGACATGTGCTCGACAGCCGCCCGGCTCTTTTTAACGGTCTCTTCCAGATTTGCCAATCGGGCGCGTGCCTCTTCCAGTGCTTTCTTGTCTTGTCTGGATGCCGTTTCTTGCTCGTAGAGCCTTTGGGCAAAGAGCGCTACCTCTTCACGACTCTTTTTCAGCTCGGCTTCCATAGCCGCTCGTTGTTTGCTGACTTCCATTTCCTGGTTGCGCAAGGTCCAGGCGAGTTGTTGGGCTTTGGTTCCCAGAGTTTGATGGATACGGGCATTTTCGATGGCAACTGCCACCTGATCGGCCAGGGTCCGGCATAGTTGGATCTCGCTGGCGGAAAAAGGTCGCCCGCTGGTTCCGTTGCCGACAATCAACACGCCTAATGCCGTGTCGTGGTGAACAAGGGGTTGGATGATTACCGGTCCTGTCTGTGCCGATCCCATTAAAGAGAACAAGATGCGTATTTGCGGATTATCGTCTCTCTCGTTGATTTGCACCTGGCGCACGCGGCGCAACGCGTGTTTGATGGCTTGTTGCTCGTTGATGGGGAAGGTCACTGCTTCGCCGCGTCCCTGGCGGGCCGGGTTGTAAATGGCGGACAATCTTAGTTGTGTGGTTTGCCCGTCTTCCAACAGCGCAATGGCGCATTGATCGGCATTAAGAGCTTGGGCTACGCTTTGCGTTGAGCCTTCCAGCACTTCTGATAAGTCAAGAGAATAGCTGACTTTACGCGAAGCCTCAAACAAGTTGACGAGTCCCCGGATCTGTTCCAGCGAGGTTTGGCTCAGACCACGGAGTTCCTCACTTTTGCTGCTAAGATTGGTTATCGTCCCTTGATAGATGGCGAACACAAGCAGGGGATATGCAATGAGTTGTCCCAGACGTGTCCAGGTAGGTATATTGGGGATAGAATAGAAGGGCAAAATCCCGACCAGCACCAGAAAATGCAATCCATAACCGAGGAACAGTCCCCCGAAGGCGACTAGCGACAGGCTACGTTCTTCGCTGCGGGGTGCTTCCATCCCCAGGCCGGCGATGGCGGCTATCACAATGGCGATTTGCCAGACAACCCACACCCATTCCTGGCCCGATAAGTTGTAGTCGGGAAACGGAATGTTCCCCTGAGCAATCTGGCTGCCCCAAACCGCGGTGAAGATGATGTAGAAGACGCCCACAGCCAGGGTGTTGGCCAACAACAGGCCAATGCCGAGGATAAATCGGTTGCTGAGAGCAGGCACGAAGGCCCAGGCCAGTAACCCCAGGCTGACCACGTCAATCGCCCGCTCTAGCGGAGGGATCCAGGCCCCCGCCATCTCTGGCGAGCGCCCGGCGATGATGGCTGCGATCAGCAGTAACCCGCGCAGCCCAAGCAGTCCGATCAGGGCGATGAATTGAATGCGAGCCTGAAGGGCGACGGCAGTTGGCCATATGTCTCTGCTCCGTCGCCACTGGCCCCAGGCAATTGCCAGCCCTGCCTCAAGGACGAGCAGCACCATCAGATGGTAGAGTAGACTACCAGATTGAGTACTCAGGAGGTTTAATGCGCCAGACAGCATCAGCCTCGATTCCAGAATTGGTTTACGCCACTTGCTGGTAGATACAGCGGACGGCAAAGAATCGGTGGCAAGTAATAATCGTCGATCCGATAGCTAATGATCGACCAGGGAACAGCATCAATATAAGGCCGAGCCCTTTGCATTATAGCACAAAGGTCCGGCTTTGGGCAATAAGCTTTTGGAACTAGTACCCCATCACAGGGATTATGATATGATATAGATTACGCCCATGAGGCCGAATCTAACTTATCAAAACCACTTTGATGGGGCACTAGTGAGTCAGAACTGGCCCTGATACAACCGGCGGTAGTAAGCGTAGTTTTCCCAAACACGCTCCACGTAGCGGCGTGGCTCGGCGAAGGGCATGGTCTCCACGAAGAGGTCTACGTCGGACGCATCTGCCAGCCAGTCGTGGACACGGCCCGGTCCGGCATTGTAGGCGACCAGGGCCGGGATAACCTGCCCCTCGAAGGTGGACAGTTGGAGGCTGAGGTACCATATACCGAATTCTATATTGACATAAGGTAGCCAGAGATCATTTTCCTCAAACTGTCCCCAACCCAGCCGCCCGGCAATCCAGTCACCCGTGGCCGGGATAATCTGGGTCAGGCCGCGCGCGTCGGCTGGGGAGGTGATGGAGGGTTCAAAGAGACTCTCTTGCCGGATGAGGGCGAAGAGAAGCAAGGGGTCGATCACCTGGGCTTGCGCTTCGGAGAGGATCAGGTCCTGGTAATGGAGGGGGTAGGAGAGGCGTTGGATGTAGACCGGCACCTCGGCCCGGCTGCTGGCCGGGGAGAGCCAGATGAGACGCTCGGCGCAGATAATGGATAGACGATATAACCCCCGGTCACGGAAGGCAAGCGCCAGTTGATACATGGCCAGTGGATCGTCCCAGCCTTTGTCTCTAACGGCGTCAAACTCGCTGAGGGCATCGGCACGCCGGCCGACGGCCAGCAGTGCGTCCCCCCGGCGGAAGGCGATACTCTGGGCGAGCGCCGGGTCCAGGGCGGCGAGTTCCATGGTGTGAGTGATGGGTAGCCAGCTCGCCAGCCAGGTTTCAGCTTCTGCCTGGTCGCCCTCTGGGTTGGCAAGAGCGGGGGGATCAGCAGGCGTGGTAGAGGCCGACGCTTCATCCAACATTTCGGCCGCGCGCAATCCGTAGTAGGAGGTCGTCCCCCATTTTCGCGCCATTTCAAAAGCGGCGTTTGCCTCACCGGAATTGTCCAGGGCCAGCCAGGCTTTGCCCAGCCAAAAACGGGCGGCCAGCCCGGCCGGGCTGTCGGGGTAGTCCTGGATAAGCGCCTGCCAGCCGTCCCGGGCGGCTTCAAACTCGTTACGGCGGTAGTCGAGCAGGGCCGCCTTGAAAAGGGCCTCGGGCGCGTCGTCGGCGTCCGGGTAGCGGGTGGCCAGGTCTCGGAAGCTGGCGGCGGCCGCCTCCAGTTCGTCGCCAGCCAGCTCGAGTTGAGCCGCTTCCCATAGGGCAGTCACCGCCAGTGGGGATTGAGGATACTCATCGGCGAAGGTCCGGTAGGTTGCGATGGCTTGATCCGTGTCGTCACGCCAGGCGTAAGCCTCGGCCATCCCCAGCCAGGCCTCGGGCACATGCTCGTTTTCGGCGTGCGTTTTGATGAGTTCCTGAAATTGCTGGACGCCAAGCAGCAAGCTGTCGTTGGCTTTTAGCGAGAGCGCCAGGTACCAGTGGGCGTCTGCTTTGTGGGACTGAGGATTGGCTTCGATGTAACGCACCAGGGCTTCGATGGCCGGCTGATAGGCCTGGGCATAATAGTCCACCAACCCGCGTTGGTAGTCGTCCACCGGCACGCCCGCGTTGACCAGCTCCACCAGGGCCAGGTAGCTGTTGTAAGCCTCGGGGTAGCGGTTCACGGCTTGCTTGTAGCGCTCGTAGGCAGCCTCCGCGTCGCCGGCTGCCGCCCATGCCTGCCCGGCCAGGTAGAGAATCTTGGCACGATAGGCGCGCACCTGGGCGACGCTTAAAATGGCGTCGTATTGCTCGACAGCCGCTTGCGGGTTGTCCTGGGCCAATTCGGCCTGGGCCATGCTCTCTCGCATATGTACCGCCCAGCTATTGTCAGGCGCTGCGCGTAACCCGCCGGCATAAGCTTGAGCCGCGCGCTCATAGTCAAGAGCTAACATGGCGGCGTCCCCCATGCCCTCGTAGGCGTCGACAGCCAGGGTATCGTCGCCGGTGTCCAGGTAGGCCTGGTAAGCAGCCATGGCTCCCTGCCAGTCTCCCATGCCTTCGTAGGCGCGCGCTATCAGAAAATGGGCTGATGCCACTTGTGGATCGGCGGGATAAGTTTGGACGAAATCTTGTAGAGCGGTCAAAGTTGTCCCGTAGTCCCCGGCTTCCAGCGCGCTGCGCCCCACCCAATAAGCGGCCAGTTGACGTTCCGCCTCGTCAGTGCCGGAGTCGGCCAACAAGGCGGCGAACTCGTCGCGGGCACGGGCGTAGTCACCCCAGGCAAAGGCCTGCTGGGCAGTAGCCAGCCGCGCGCTGGGAATGGGTGTGGGCGTCGGCGTGGGAGTAACAGTTGGGGTGGGAGTGGCCGTAGCCGTCGGCGTGGAAGAGGCGGTAGGGGTATGGGTCGTGACGATTGTCTTGGAGGGGGTGGGGGATGAGTCTGGCTTGACCGTCTGAGCGATGCGATCGCCGGTGGGCAGGTGGAGAGGGCCAGGCGGCGCATTGCGCTGGCAGGCCGTAAGTAGTGCCACACCGAGAAGAAACGCGAATCCCGGGCCGAGATTAGTTCTTTGCATAGGCCGCTATTATGCTTGTGAGTG
>JAHELX010000265.1:5163-7928 GCA_024643945.1 Anaerolineales bacterium | reverse complement strand
ATTATAACACATAATAATTGGATGAATAGAGAGAATATCGTACCAGCGATTCTCACCGCATGCGCCCCATCCACAACTTAAGCCACAATTTGAGGATGGCGCTGGTGTACAGAGTGAAAATACTGAGAAACTGCGTTTTGCTGTGACCGTGCATGCGCAGCCGGTAGAAGACGGGGATTTCGAGCATACGCCAGCCGCGCCGCCAGCCGACCATCAACAGCCGGATGAAGTAATCGCCGTAACCATAGAAAATCTGATCCAGGTTCAGTTCCAGCAGTTTGTCCCGATAAATGGCAAAAAAACCGCTGAGATTGTCCCACACGCGAGTCCCGAAAAGAAAGCGCAGGCCCAGGTTATAAATGAAGCTGGCGATATAGCGAACTCGATCCTCCATTCCCCCGCGCATCACGAAGCGCGAGCCGATGACCACGTCATAATATTCCAGGAATTTGACAAGTTGGGGGATCATAGCCGGGTCATGGTTGAAGTCGGTGTCCATGAAGACGAGCACTTCGCCCTGACTGTGCTCGGCACCGTAACGTAGCGCGGTGGCCAGCCCACGTTCTTGAGTGCGGACGTGCAGCTTCACCCGAGGGTCGCCGCCGAATGCGGCGCGCACCACATCGGCGGTGCCGTCAGGGCTGTTGTCATCTACGATGACCACTTCGTAGTTAAACCCGTCCGGCTCCAAGTAGCGGTGGATGGCCTGTACCAACTCGACGATGTTATCCCGTTCTTTGTAGGTGGGCAAGATGATGGAAGTTTTGGCGGTGGGTGGGGGGTGACTATTGTTATGTTGAGGCATTGTCCTTAGCACGCGCGACGCAATACGCAATACGCGGTTACATGTACCGCATCAATTCGAAGATAGTGCCGTAGTCGCCGCCGCGCTGGCGGAAGCGGCGCTGGTCGGCAGGCCGGGGCCACGAATAGTAGGTGGCCTGGCTGTTATCCTGCGGGATGCGGGGTGGATCCCCCGCTCCGATGAGGTCTACTCCTCGGATGAGCATCTCGGCGCCAACCTGCGCGCTCCTGTAGGCGAGCGAAGTGATGGTATCACCCGGCTGAATAGGGATAACTTCCTGCAACAAGATGTCACCGGTGTCAAACCGCTCGTCTACCCAATGCAGGGTGATGCCAGTCTCCTGGTCGCTGTTGGCGATGACCCAGAAGTAAGGGAAGAGCCCCCGGTTACGCGGCAGAAGCGCCGGGTGAATATTCAAGCAGCCCAGGGACGGCAGGCGAATCAAATCACGCTTGATAAGCTGATTGAGATAGATAGAAATCACCAGGTCCGGTTGCCAGCCCCGTATAATGGCCATGGTCTCGGTGCTATTCACGTTTTCGGAGCCAACGACGGGGACTTCGTAGCTCGCCTTGATCTCGCGCAACGAGGGCACCTTACGCGGCCGGCCGATGACCCGGAAAAGGATGGCCATCGCCCGTGACTGGAAGAGTTCCAGCGCCTTGCGGCCCACAAAGCGCAACCCGGTCCGGCGTAACAGATACCACAGGCCTCCCGGCAGCGACTTGCCATAGATGAGGCAGTCGGAGCGGACGATACCCACCACCTGACCGGGTCGGACCTGGACAAGCCGATGGGTCATGTAGTTGGCATAGAGGCTTTCATAGGTGAGGATGACGATGCGCAATCTCTATTCCCCTCTGTGGGAGATTTCAGTCAACGCGTCGCAGACCACGTCCACCTGCTCGGGCGTAAGGGTAGCCCCGGAGGGCAGGTTGATGCCCTTGCGACCCAGTTCCTCGGCCACCGGGAAACGTTGGCCCCGGTCGTACATAGGCAGAGTGTGGATGGGGTAGAAGGCAGGCCGGGTCTCAATCCCCCGCTGGCGCAGACGGGCCATCAGCGTGTCCCGATCCAGGCCATAGTCGTCTTCCACCAGCAGCGTGTACATCCAATAGACATTCTCGGCCCATTCGACACAGGGAGGCAGGGTGAGCCCTGGCAGCGCCGACAGCCGCCGCTGGTAGTGGGCCGCGTTTCGAGCCCGGATGGCGATGAGTTCCTCGATACGCTCCAATTGCGCCACGCCCAGCGCAGCCTGCATATTAGTCATGCGATAATTGTAGCCGATTTCAGAGTGCCAGTAGGGGTTCTGCTTCTGTTTTGCCTGGTTTCCCAGGAAGAAGCAACGTTCGGCCAATGCGGCATCGTCGGTGAGGACCATGCCTCCTTCTCCGGTGGTGATAATTTTGTTGCCGTAAAAGCTGAAGACAGCGACGTCGCTCAACGAGCCCACCCGCCGACCTTTGTAGCGCGCACCGTGAGCCTCGGCGGCGTCCTCGATAAGTGCCAGGCCATGCTGGCCGGCCTGTGCGCGCAAGGGGTCCATGTCAGCCGGATGACCGTAGAGATGCACGGCGATAATGGCTCGCGTGCGGGGCGTGATGACCCGCACCACCGCCTGCGGGTCAATGTTCCAGGTATGGGGTTCCGAGTCCACGAATACCGGCGTGGCGCCGGTGTAAGCCACAGCGTTGGCCGTCGCCACGAAGGTGAGAGTAGGCAGGATCACCTCATCGCCCGGCCCAATGCCCAGCGCAGCCAGGGCCAGGTGCAGGGCTACGGTCCCATTGTGAGTCGCCACGCCATAGCGGACGCCACAATAGGCGGCGAACTCCTGCTCAAAGCGCCTGACGTACTCCCCCAACGACGACACCCAACCGCTGCGGACGCAGTCGGTGACGTATTCCAGTTCTTTCTCCCCTAGCAAGGGTTCGGCGACGGGTATCATATCACCTCG
>JAHELX010000265.1:2361-5063 GCA_024643945.1 Anaerolineales bacterium | reverse complement strand
TCTGCGCAAATCTTCGCTGACATCGGAAAAGGGGATCCCACCGCGGCGAGCGAGGGTCATTTCCCGCACAGCCTGAGCCATAGCCAGGGCTGCTTTTCGCTGCGCGCGGGAGGGAGGCAGAGATGCGCTTTCCAGCGCTTCCAACTTCTGCAAATCTTCGATGCTCACCAAGGCCGCCTTGGGTTTGCCACTCGAAGTCAAGGTAATCCGTTCCCGGCCGAAGGTCACGCGGTTGATAATGGTAGAGATGCTGCGCTTGATTTCGGCGATACCTACGGTGTCCATCTTTCTATCCCTAGAGACTATAATGGTGATAATGGGTATTATACCCTCATTCCTGATCCTCGTCGATCCTCACTTATCAACCTCGATTGTGGTCAACTCCAGGGCATCGCCGATGATCGCGCCCGACGCGTCCCGTAGCGGCAGACGCGACCCGTTGGGGGCCAGGTAGAGCCCGACCAGCAGGCGATAGGTGCCCGGCGGTGCGTCGGGAGCCAGGGGCACCTGGATGGGGTCTACGACCACCTCATTTGTCACCCAACTGGTGGTGGGTTGCTTGCCCCGCTCGCCCGGCACCTGGTCCCACTGGCCATGAATGATCCCATCCGGGCCGACCAGGTGGACGAAGACGGTATATGACTCGCGCATGTCCGAGGTGAGGCTCTGCCAGACCAAAGTCAGGGGCAGCGAATCCCCTGGCGACAGGCGCGCCGCCGGCAGGTCGTAGCCGAGCAACTGAATCTTGTCGTCAAAACTGGCATGGGCGGTGTGCCCCATTGGCGGCGGCTCGAAGAGGCGCCCCTCCTTCTCTACCACCCGCACGCCAGGCAACGTCACGCTATTGCCTGTGGGTAGCAACCAGCGGCGGGCCGGCAAGCGTGTGCCATCGGCCCGCTCCCACGAGAGGCGCACGCGCAGCGTGTCCTCGCCCGGCGGCGCGTCGGCCGGGAGTACCAGAGCCACCTGGTCGCGCACCGGCTGGCCAGCGGCCCAGGTGCTGGTGGGCGCGCGCCCGCCGGTGGGGATGTGACGCCAGTCGCGCCAGACCTTGCCCTCGGCGTCTACCAATTCCACCCGCAGCGTGTAGTCGCCGGCAGAGGGGCGGATGGCCTGCCACAAAAAGTGGGCGGCAAAGCCCTTGCCCTGTCCGGCGCGGGTCACACTGTAATCGTAGCCCACCAGCCGGATTTCGGCGCCGAAGTTGACACCGCGCAGCGGCTTGTATTCATCCCACGGGTCCGGGGGTTGGGATGGGGCGGCCGGAGTCAGCGTTACCCGACCCAGGCCGAAGGTCGGACGACCGTCAGCCAGGGACCAGCCCCCCCGGTGCGGCTGAAAGAGGGCCAATTGCAGGCCATAATCGCCGGGCAGGGTGCCGGCCGGCAGCTTGAAACGGTGGAAGCTGAGCATCACCTGGCCAGGGGGCAGCGCGTCGGCGGGCAGCCAGCCGCTGACCAGTGCTTCGTCAATTTGAGCGGCAATCTCTCCGTCGTCATCAACCAGCCGCAGGGAGATGCCGGCATCCGCCGGCAAAGCGCGAGTCGTTTGCCAGGCCAGGGTCACCGGCAATATCCCCCCTGAGGGCGCCTGTGCCTGAAAGTCGCTTCTCAACAATCGAAGGCGGTCGCCAAAAACGACATTCTCAGACACGGCGGGCAAGTCAGGCAGCAGCGTCAGGGGGTCAGCACTGAGAGGAGCCAACCGCACCAGCCGGCCCCAGGGGAGCATTTGGTAGCGTGTCTCCACGCCGGCTGCCCAGCCTTGCAATGGCCCGGCGATGTACAAATCGTGCCCGGCTGCCAGCCAATCCACGACGATCTCCTCGGTGGGTGGGTAGAGTCCATACAGGTCAGGACGCAAGCCTTCCACGTGTTGCAGGTACCAGAAGGAGGTCAAGTCGCCCCAGTGAGCCAGCATCCCCGCACCCGGCTCCATCGGATGGGCCAGCACATCGGTCCAGTACTGGTAGGCCGCATCATCCCACTTGTGGGTCAGCCAGTCCACATTCCCCTGTGCCTGTCGTATCGACAACCAGGCCACGACTGCAACCATCCCTAGCATCAGGACAGTAGAGAGTAAAGACGACAAGCGAGAAGTAGGGAGCAAGGGGTAAGCCGCCTGATCCCCGATCCCTGATCCCTGATCCCCCCGGCCCGCGCGGCGCAGCCGGGGCGGGCTGATTCCCGATCCCCGATCTCTGATCCCTGATATCAAGCGCAGCCCGCCAGCGACGGCCGCCCCGCCAAAGATCGCCAGCATCAGACTCGACGGCAGCAGGAAGGCCGATTGCTCTCCCTGGCCATAGGTCAGCACAAAGGGGATGAGAATCACATACATCAGGAACAGGGGCCAGAAGCGGCGCGGGCGCCAGGCGGCGAAATAGACCGCCCCAATCAGCCCTAGAGCTGCTCCCCAGAGAGTGAAATCGTCTCGCACCAACGGCCAGTAGACGGTGACAAGTTGGCGCGGCACCAGGCCCCAGTTAGTGACCACGCCGCGGGTGAAATCAGCCGCAGTGAAGTAGCGGACCAATCCCGTCAGTCCGGGCTGGTAAAAATCGGCCACCAATCCTCGCGCCACGGCCACCGGCACCGTCAGGCCAGGTAGCGTCCCGTCGCGAGCCAGCAGCCATTCGGCGCGAAGGGGGATGTACAGATACAGAAGCAGGGGCAGGAGGACGATGGGTAACAGGTAACGGG
>JAHELX010000265.1:0-2261 GCA_024643945.1 Anaerolineales bacterium | reverse complement strand
AACGGGTCAGCAAGAACAGAATCCCGCTCAGGAACAAGATGTGCAGGGTATAAATCTTGGCCTCGGTGGCCCAGCGCCAATAGGTGGGCAGGGTGGCGAAGATGAGAACCGCCATCAACGCAGCCAGGCGACTTTCTAACAATCGGTGCAGGGCAGGGTACAGGAGAGCCAGAGCCAGCGCTCCGCACACCGCCGAGAAGAGGTTCATGCGGTAGGCGACGGAGCCGATGGGAACCAGCAGCGTCCACAAATGGCCCAGCAGGATGTAGGTTGGGTAGCCGGTGGGATAGGTGACTCCCAGCACCGACGGCGTGTATTGAAACAAGGCGGCGTCGCCGTCGAGAAGGGTGGGCGCCAGGGTGGAGACGTAAGCGATCAGGCCGCCGATAAATAGCGCGGCTGCGATTAGCCAGTCCCGGGCGGACCGGAGAGTGGAGAGTGGAGAGTGGAGAGTGGAGAGTGGAGACAGCGTGCCCCCTGGGTAGTGGAGCCACTGTGCCCTCTGGGTATTGGAGATTGGTCGCTTTGCTGATTTGAGTAAGCTAGCGATCATCGTCCGCTCCCTGGCCCAGCCTCAACCTTAGCCTCAACCTTAGCCTTAGCCTCAACCTCATACGGAATGCCGGCTATTCTCTCGAATCTCGCCAGCGGCAATAAGGTAGCGCCGTTAAGGGGAGCAGAGCCGCCGTCATCCCGCGTCACCGGCAACCGGGTTGACACTTCCCATGGCTGGTCGCCGCGCACCACCCCGACCCCGTAGCCGAAACGGCGCCGGTCGCCTGTCCACCAGGGGAAGGTATTGGCCAGCAATCGGACGATGCGCCCCGGCTCCCAGCGGCTGGTGGGCAACCACACCGTCAGCGGCTGCTGGTAGGGGGTCACCCCCGCCGGTTCGCCAGATTCATCCAACAGGAAAATAGCAATGAAGTAATCCTCGGCAGGAGGCGCCAACACCTGCCAGTAGAGCGTGATCAGCGGCTTGGCCTCACGATCGGCATAGTTGCGATGTGTCTCAAAGGCAACCAATTGCAGCGCATCGCCAAAGGTGGCAGCGACAGGGGTGGCGCTGGCCGGCGGGTCGGCATAGGCAAAAGTGAAGAATTCTGGTGCGGTCGGCAGCCGCGGCGCATCTCGCTTCAGCAGCAGGTACCCATCATTGGAAGCAATGAGCCCTACACCAGGATCCTGGGCAATATCCGACAGCAGGCTCTCCTGGGCGCCATCCCGGTTGACAAAAGCGGGGTGTGACACATCCAGCAGAAAGTAATCCGCCCGCTCGTCGAAAGGTCCCTGCCAGATTTGAATCCAGGGCCGATGGCTGACCAGCGGCACCAGCTCGGCCTGGGCGACAACAGGCACTTCAGGTGGGATTGACGCAGCCAATTCGTCTCCTATACGCTCGTGGGCCGTGACGTCAGGCCAATGAAATGGCCGCGCCAGCGGCGAATAGCCGCGATAATAGTGGTAGAACAGCGAGGCCACCAGCACTAGCAGGGCCAGGAAGTAGGGAGTAACCCACACCTGCGACACATGTGCCACACCACCCCGGCCCGCGCGGCGAAGCCCCGCGTAGGCGGGACGAAGTGCCCCAAACGGGGTACGCAGCCGGGGCGGGCCGGGGTGGTGTGGGGCAGGTGTTCGCTGCTTCGCCAATTTGAGATGGGCAAGGCGCGCGATTCCGTCCACCGCCGCCAGCATCACGAAGGGGATGGCGGGCGCGGCATAGTGGTAAGTCTCCAATTGATGCATAAGCGGGTTGCTGCTGAGCAGAGTGATCGCCAGTGTGGGCGCGGTCAAGATAAAGAGCGGCAATCCTGCTAGCGGCGTAAAGGCCAGGGGCAGGGTCAGCATCTTCAAAGCTCGAATGTTGTCGGGCGTGGCTAAAAGTGCTACGACCTTGCCGGGCGTACGGATGGGCGAGAGGGCAATTTCCAGAGGCGTGCTTCCCAAGACGGCGAAAAAGCCAGTGTAGGCCGAGCCAGCACCACTGGGGCGGCTGGCAGGGATGACGATGTAAAATGCTATGTAAAACCAGGCCAGGCCGACCACGGCCAGCGCCAGGCCAGGCCGCCAGCGGCGCCGCAGCGCCAGTAAATAGAGGCCAATCATAAACACGTTGAGGGAGATATCCTCTTTAGTACCCAGCGCCAATAGAAAGAAGAGGCCGCTCCACACCCCGTTTGAGATGGTAGATTGGGAACTGGGGATTGGGAATTTGGCCGGGCCGGTCCACAGGCCACGCGGATCGCCGGCCGTGATCA
>JAHELX010000264.1 GCA_024643945.1 Anaerolineales bacterium | reverse complement strand
CAGCCGCTAATGCTTCCTGGCCGCTGGTTGCCTCAAAAACGGTATAATCGTGAGCGGTCAGCGAAGCCCGCAGGAAGCGGCGGACAGCCCGATCGTCGTCTACCACCAGTACGCGCGGTCCAGATTGACCCACGGCATTCCTCGACTCTGACTCCAGTTGACCATCACCTAAATATGGTACGGCACGTCAATCACCACGATGTCTGGAGAACTTCTCAGGCGGAAACGCAGGAAGTTGGCCGTCTGGTTATGCAGCAGGTAGGGGCCTATAGACCTGGGTACAAATTCTGGAATAACCACGGTCGTCAACTGGTCGGGATACTCCTCATTGTTGACGTATTCGATGTATTCGACCAGCGGCGTCAGCAGATCACGGAAATCATATTCAATCACCTTTAGCTCTATGCCGTCGGTAAATTCTGAGAAGCGTTCCCAGCGTTCCTGCAGCCGCTGTTTGGCAGTCGAGCTGGTGGCAATGCTGACGGCGCGTACGTTATTGGACAGCCGCCGGGCGTAGCGCAGCGCCCGCAGTGTACCCCGGTGCACGTCGGCAATGGGGACGATGACAACGTTGGCCACTTCCAGGGTATCCGCCGGAGAAAAATTAGCCATCCGCAGAGACTCAGCCACGTGCATATAGTGGGCCTTGACTGAGCGGAAGAGCCAGATCAACAGCGCCACAATCAGCACCACGATCCAGGCACCCTCGACAAACTTGGTAGCGACCAGGACGATCAAGACGATCAAGGTGGTCACGGACCCAACAGCATTAACGGCCCGCTTCCACCACCAGCCTTTTTCGTAGTGAATGATGGTAGCCCCGGTGTGAACCTGCTCACCCGGCGACACCTTGCCCACTTTCCCCATCAGGCGGACCATGCCGGCCTGCGACAGGGTAAAACTGAGCATGACCCCCAGGGCGTATAGCGGCAGCATGGCGATTTCGTCGGCTTGAAAAACGACGACAAGCGTCGAAGCGACGATAGCCAACGTAATGATCCCGTAGCTAAAGACCAGCCGGTCGCCCCGGTTCTGCAGCCAGCGCGGCAGAAAGCCATCCCTGGCCAGGAAGGAACTGAGCCGGGGGAAGTCCTGGAAGCCGGTATTGGCGGCCAGGATCAGGATAAGCATGGTAAACAACTGGACCCAGTAGTAAAGAAATCCGCCCCCAGTGACCGTCCGGGTCATCTGCGACAGGATGCTGTCCCGCTCGTGGGGCACCAGGTTCAGATGAGTCGCCAGGAAGGCGATGCCGATAAAGAGCGACATGGCCATCACGCCCATAGCCACCATAGTCTTGGCTGCATTTTTAGATTCGGGCGGTTTAAAAGCCTGGATACCGTTACTGATCGCCTCGATCCCGGTTAACGCTGTACAGCCGGCGGCAAAGGCGCGCAGCAGCAGCCAGACGTAAGCCAGGCTGGTCACCGGGCTGACCGCCTCCACGATCGGGGCCGGGGAGATCATGGGCGCCGCACCCAAGAGGCCAAAGTAGCGCACCAATCCCAGGCCGATCGTTACCAGCACGCCGCCCACAAAGGCGTAGGTGGGAAAGGCAAAAATGGTCCCGCTCTCGCGGACGCCGCGCAGGTTAGCCCAGGTGATGATGAAAATGGCCAGCAAAGCCATAAACACCCGGTAATCGTGATATTCCGGGAAAGCCGAGGTGATGGCCCGGATACCGGCCGAAACCGATACGGAAACGGTCAGGATGTAATCGGTCAGTAAAGCAGCGGCAGCCAGCAGCGACGGCAGCGTTCCCAGGTTATCCCTGGCGACGGTATAGGCGCCCCCTCCTTCGGGGTAATGGAGAATGGTTTGGACGTAGCTGAAGATGACCAACAGGACCAGCAGGGCAATACCCAGAGCAATAGGCATGGTCAAGACCAGCGCCGTACTGCCCAGCAGGATGAGGATACTCATAATTGCTTCGGTGGCGTAGGCATTACTGCTGATCGGGTCCGAGGCAAAGACGGCCAGCGCCCGGACCTTATCCAGGCGCTCGTGGATCTCCTTGCTGCTGGGAAATGGTTCGCCGATGAGGAAGCGTTTTAATCCCGCCAAACTCAAGGTTCGCCATCGGTCTAACCGGTCTTGACAAATGGTTTTATTATAGTAATCGCTTTCCACTTTTTTCAGCGAGTCATCCTTTTCTTGGAGTCGTTCGTGAATAGTTTGACAATGTTAGCCTCCAGGGCGCGACAATTACGCTCCAGGCTTGTCACCGATTGGAACCGCGGACTGGCCGAGCGGCATATGAGTAAATACCGTTGTGAGTATACATGGATTGAAGTCAATGAGGGGTCAAGAAAACATGGCTGGACGTCAAGAAAGTGTCAAGAATAGTTGAAAAGGGACAAAGAGGGGGCCAGGCAACTGGCGTTACAGGGGAGAACCCAGCGCGGGCAGTAACTGGTATGAGCTATTCCAGCCTTTGGAGCCGGTAGCCAACACCCGGCTCGGTTAGAATATAGATGGGGCGAGTTGGATCGGGTTCAAGCTTGCGGCGCAAGTTGCTAATGTTAACACGCAACAGATGCGTCTCCTGCTCATAGCCTCGGCCCCAGACCTGACGTAAAATCTGCCCATGCGTGAGCACTTTGCCGGCGTGAGCGATCAGAAACTTGAGCAGGTCATACTCGGTCGGCGTTAACTGAATCGGCCGTTCGGCGACGGTCACCAGGCGCCGCATCAAATCCACCGTCAGTTCGCCGCTGGTAAAGACCGGCTCAGTGGCAGGTTGAGCAACCCGCCGCAGCGCTACCCGCAGCCGCGCCAATAACTCGCCTATACCAAAGGGCTTGGTCAGGTAGTCATCCGCCCCGGCGTCGAGCGCGGCGATCTTGTCCGTCTCCTGCTCGCGCACGGAAAGGATGATAATCGGTACCTGGCTCCACTCCCGCAGTTGGCGCGTGACTTCGACGCCGTCCATATCCGGCAGGCCCAGATCGAGGATAACGACATCAGGCCGGTGAGCCGCCACGGCGGCCAGCGCTTCCTGACCGCTAACCGCTTCAAACACGGTATGATTATGAGCCGTTAAGGAAGCGCGTAAGAAACGCCGAATGGCATACTCATCATCCACGATCAGAACCCGGGGCCCGGACTCGCTCATAATCCTACCTTTACCTGGTACTCCGACTCACCCAGCGGCAGCGCCAGCGTGACCACGAGTCCCCCTTCGGCCCGGTTCTCGGCCCAGATGTGGCCACCATGCGCTTCAACAATGCCTTTAGCGATGGATAAGCCCAGCCCGGTGCCGCTCACGCCTTCCGGCGATTGGACCCGGTAGAACTTATCGAAGACGCGGTCCAAATCAGATGGGGGAATACCGCGGCCGCGATCAATCACATCCATCTCTACCTGGGAATCTTTTAGACGAACGCGCACCTCGATGGGCGTCCCGGCCGGCGAGTACTTGAGCGCGTTGTCCAGCAAATTGACCAGCACCTGGACAATAAGCACAAAATCTAAAGGAACCCAGGGTAATTCCGGGGGAATATCGACCTGAACTGGTCGATCACGCAGCCGATCCGCCAGTTGCGCCAGCGCGACGCCAATCAGGTCCTGCAGGTCCGCCGGCTCCCGTTTGACCTTGAGCGCCCCGGCTTCCAGGCGGGTCATATCCAGCAGGTTGCCGACCAGCCGGTTCATCCGCCTGGCTTCCTCCCAGGCCATTTCAACCATGTCCACGCGGGTGGCTTCATCCAAAAAGGCGCCATCATCGCGCAGGCTGCTCAGGACGCCGGTAATGGATGCCAGGGGCGTGCGGAGGTCGTGGGAGATGGAGTTGAGCAGCGCCGTCTGCAACTTCTCTGCCTCCTGGAGTAATTGGGCCTGCTGAGCCTGCTGGGCCAGTTGGGCGCGCTCGATGGCCAGCGCAGTCTGGCTGGCAAAGGCTTCCATGAGTCGCCGCTGTTCCGGGGTCAGTTGATCGCCGCCAATCACCGCTTTAACTCCTAATACACCTACGACGCCATGCGCCGTCTTAAACGGCAGGTAACGGGCGTCGGCCCCGGGTAGGGTGTCCGTACCCCGTCCGGCCGGCTGGCCATGTTGAAAGGTCCAGGTTGCCACCGCCCGCTCATCTTCGTTAAAACCAAAGCCTGAATCCATGGCATACGGCACCAGGGTCTCCCCTTCCGGCAACAAGATAGCTACCTGGCGATTGAAGATCTGGCCCACGTGGGTGATAACGGCCCGGATAATGTCTTCCAGCCCCATGGCTGCGGCCAGATCTCGGCTGAGATCGTACGAGGCCGCCGTCTGGGCCTCACGCTGCTGGGCGGCCCTGGCCTGATCACGCACGCGCGAAGTGAGGGTACTGATCACCAGCCCGACGGCCAGCAGGCCGGCAAAGGTCAGCAAATACTGGGCATCGGTGACTACAAACGTCAGGCGCGGGGGCACAAAGAAGAGATCGAAGGCCAATACACTCAAGATGGCTGTCACAATCGAAGGACCGCGGCCCAGGCGAATCGCGGCAATGACGACGATCAGCAGGTAGGCCATGACCAGGTTGGTCGGCGCCATGAAAGGACGAACGGGCTGGCCCAGCAGCGTTACGGCGGCGACAAGGGCCAGCCCTTGCACGTAACGGGCCCAGGCGCGGTGTAACGGCTGGGGTGGTACTTCTAGCGCCCGAGAGGTTTCAGGGATGCTGCTGATGACGTATACGTCAATCTCGTTGCTGCGGCGAATGATCTGATCAACAATAGACCCCTGGAGCAATTCGCGCCAGCGCGGCCGTAGCGGTTTCCCGGCGATAATTTTGGTGATATTGTGCATCCGGGCGTAGGCCAGCACGCCGTCGGCCACCGAATGGCCCTGGAGAGTGACCGCCCTGGCGCCCAGGGTTTCGGCCAATCGCAGCGTGCGGGCCACCCGGTCGCGGTCGGCTTCCGATAGCCGGGCCTGGTCGGGAGTTTCCACGTAAGCGACAAACCACTGGGCATTGAGGCGAACCGCCAGGCGCCGCCCGGTCCGCACCAGGCGTTCGCTGAGCGGGCTGGCGCTGACGCAGACCAGCACCCGCTCGCCGGCCGGCCAGGGACCGGCAATGGCCCGGGTCTGCATATAGGCGCGCATCTGCTGGTCAACCCGGTCGGCCGCGCGGCGCAGGGCCAGTTCCCGCAGGGCGGTCAGATTCCCGGGCCGGAAGAACTTTTTAACCGCATAGGCCACCTGCTCAGGGACATACACTTTGCCCTCTTCCAGTCGTTGCAAGAGTTCATCGATGGGCAAATCAATCAGTTCAATCTCGTTGGCTTCGTCCAGGATGGGATCAGGGACCGTTTCCCGGACGGTGATGCCAGTAATCTGGGCCACAACGTCGTTAAGACTCTCGATGTGCTGAACGTTTAGCGTGGTGTAGACGTCGATGCCGGCAGCCAGCAGCTCTTCCACATCCTGATGCCGTTTCAGGTGGCGCGAGCCGGGTACATTGGTGTGGGCCAGCTCGTCTACCAGCGCCAGTTGCGGCCGGCGAGCCAGGACCGTATCGATGTCCATTTCGGTCAGAATTCGGCCGCGGTAGTTAACTTGTTGGCGGGGAATTATCTCCAGGCTTTCTAATAAGGCTTCGGTCTCAACCCGGCCGTGTGTGTCCACGTAGGCTACCACCACATCAGCGCCTTCAGCCTGGCGCTGTTGGGCGGCCTCCAGCATGGCGTAGGTTTTGCCTACGCCAGCCACGTATCCTAAGAAAATCTTTAACTTGCCCCGCGCCTGCCGTAGTTCTTCAGCCTGGACGTGAGCCAACAACACGTCAGGGTCGGGACGCTTATGTTCTTCCAGCATGCCATACCTGCAACTCAGCCGAATGGCCCCATAGGAGGCGAAGGGCGGCTTTGCCCTTCCTCCATTATACCTCAGTTATGACATCACATCCAGTGCCAGGTTAAGCTTGAGCACGTTGACACGCGGCTCGCCCAACAACCCGTACTGTCGCCCTTCTGTGAACTGCCCGACCAGCGCCCGCACCTGCTCTTCGCTCAGGCCCCTGGCGCGCGCCACGCGTGGGACCTGGTACAGCGCCGCCGCCACACTGATGTGCGGGTCCAGCCCGCTGGCCGAGGCGGTCACCAGGTCCACCGGGATGGGCTGGGTGTTGCCCGGGTCGGCGGCTCGCAGGGCCGCCACCCGCACTTTGACTGCCGCTTCCAGCGCCGGATTGGTCGGCCCTAAGTTCGAGCCGGCCGACGCAGCCGCGTTGTACGGGAATGGGTCTGTCGCCGAGGGCCGTCCCCAGAAGTAGCGGGGATCGTCGAAGGGTTGGCCGATGATCTCCGAGCCCACCACCCGCCCACCGCGCTCGAGCAGGCTGCCGTTGGCTTCATATGGGAAAACAGCCTGGGCCAGCCCGGTCATGGCCAGGGGATACGCCAGCCCGGTCAACAGCGTAAAGAACACCAGGCAAACCATGGCGGGACGCAGTTGTGAAAGCATGGCTATTCCTCCTCCCCTGCGGTCCATGCGTTCAACGGGGAGTCGAACCTATTGTGCTGAATGAGGAGCGGGCCGGAGTCGGACGAGCTCCAGCCAGTCACCAGAGTTCGGGGAACACGTGCCCAGCCATTCGCTCCCAGTCTCACCACAGGCGGCAGAGCAGGCTCCACGGGTGAATCGCCATGCTCTTCCGCAGATATGTCTTCCATGAGGATGACTCGTATTCGGCTCTGCTGGCCGCTCTTCTCATGTTTCCTATTGTCTACATTCAGGATGGCCAGTCGATTGGCCCGCAGCCAGAGCGCTACGAGTCCGTAGGTAAGCAGGATGACGCCGACTTCCGCAACTTGATGCCCCGCTTCCGGCCAAGTCGCCTGCATTTGGAGCCAAAACAATCCTGCAGCCAGGGGAAGGACCAGGTACAGGATGCGCCATTTCGGCCCGCGTTTTTGATTGAACATGCTAACTCCTCCACTTCATTGATACTTACGTAAGCCCCAAAGCGACCAGCAACAAGTCGATGAGCTTGATGCCGATGAAGGGCGCCACCAGCCCGCCCAGGCCGTAGATCAGCAGGTTGTCGCGCAGGAGCTGCGCCGCGCCCACCGCCCGGTAGGGCACGCCGTGCAGCGCCAGCGGGATCAGGGCGACGATAATCAGGGCATTAAAGATCACGGCCGACAGGATGGCGCTTTCGGGCGTCGCCAGGCGCAGGACGTTCAGCGCGCCCAGGGCCGGGTAGGTCGAGGCGAAGGCGGCCGGGATGATGGCGAAATACTTGGCCACGTCGTTGGCGATGCTGAAGGTGGTCAGCGCGCCGCGCGTCATCAGCAACTGCTTGCCGATCTCCACGATCTCGATCAGCTTGGTGGGATTGCTGTCCAGGTCGATCATGTTGGCCGCTTCGCGCGCCGGTTGGGTGCCGGTGTTCATGGCCACGGCCACGTCGGCCTGCGCCAGGGCGGGTGCGTCGTTGGTGCCATCGCCTGTCATGGCCACCAGCCGCCCGCCGGTTTGATGCTCGCGGATCAGCTTCAACTTGGCCTCGGGCGTAGCCTGGGCCAGGAAGTCGTCCACCCCGGCCTCGGCGGCAATCGCCGCAGCGGTCAGTGGGTTGTCGCCGGTGATCATCACTGTCTTGATGCCCATCTTGCGCAGGTGCGCGAACCGTTCTTTGATGCCGCCCTTGACGATGTCTTTGAGATGAATCACGCCCAGCGCCTGGCCGTCGCGCGCCACCACCAGCGGGGTGCCGCCGCCGCGCGCGATGGTATCCACCGTGGCCTGCAAATCGGACGGGACGCCCTGCCCGTTGCTCTGAACGAGCGCCAGGATGGCGTCGGGTGCGCCTTTGCGGATTTGCGTGCCGTTATAATCTACCCCGCTCATGCGCGTTTGCGCGCTGAAGGGGATGAAGCGCATCCCGGCCGGATGGCCCTCCGCAGCCTCTCCCAGCGGGCCGCTGCCGACCTGGCGCCCGCGCAATCCGTATTTCTCTTTGGCCAGC
>JAHELX010000263.1 GCA_024643945.1 Anaerolineales bacterium | reverse complement strand
CTCCCAACCATTCGGGGCCAGCCGCTTCCGGTTGGATCGTCTCCGGCTCAGGGGGCGCCTCGACGGGAGGGGCGGCTTCCACTTCGACGGGCGCTTCAGCCAGTGGTTGCTCGGCTGGTGCAGGTGGTTCTGTTTCGGGAACACCTTCACGCAGCCGGCTCAGCCAATCGGGCAGACCAGGCTGAACTGCCTCTTCCGCTTGTTCCTCAGCTTCGGACGGCGCTTCAAGCTCCGCTACTTCTTCTAGCGCTGGTTCGACTTCTTCTTCCCCATCTCCTTCCCGGATATGGCGCAGCCACTCGGGTGTCTGCTCTTCTCGTGCTTCAGCTTGCATTGGCATGGCTATGCCTAGCTCAGCGGCCCATTTCTCCGAAAGAGGGGGTTCCTCGGCCATTACTTCGCCCAGCCATTCTGGCATCTCGCCGGTCTCCAGCTCAATGGGTTCCTCGAAAGCTGGTTCCTCCAGCAGTGTTTCCTCGCCTTCTAATTCCGCAAGCCACTCAGGCATTTCGGCAGATGGGCCTAGCTCGGGTTCCAGAGACTCGGCTGCTTCGATAGAAGGCTCGCGCAACCAGTCAGGCAACCCGGCCTCGTCTACTTCGACCTCCAGGGCCTCTTCTGTTTCATCCACTGCTTCGGGGGTCACTGCCTCGGCTAACGGTTCCACCTCAGCTTCCGGTTCCTGCAGTTCGCGCAGCCACCCGGGCAATTCGACTCCGGCAGTTGGCGGGCCTGGCTCACCTTCTTCTGTGGAGGCCAACTCGCCAGCGGCAACCTCACGCAGCCAGTCGGGCAGTTCAGCTTCGCCCACTTCTGTTTCTGCCACAGGTATGGTTGGCATTTCGGCCTCTTCAACTGGGGGTTGCTCGGTGGCTGGCTCTGCGGCGGTTGGCGGGGATGGTGTCGCCGCCAGGTCTGCTGTGCTGCGCAACCATTCCTCGGCCGTCATGCCCTCGGCTTCAGAGGGTAACATCTCTTCGGCCGATGTCAAATCCACTCCTTCTTCAGCCAAAATCTGTTCCCACAAGGCCCGGCCTTCATCTACCTCAACCATTGGCTCACCGGCGGCCTCGGGCGACACAGATTGTGCCTCCGCTTCCTTTTCTTCCGCCACCGGTTTTTCAAAATCTCGCAGCCAATCAGGCAGGCCGGCTTGATCAACTTCAACTTCTGGCAACGCCGCGGCAGTTGTTGCGGGTGGCTCGGCCTCGTCCGACGGAGCCGCCTCGCCGTTCGCGATTTCGCGCAACCAATCGGGCACGTCCGATTCTTCAACGATGTCACTTACCGGCTCAAGGACAGAAGATTCCGCCTCTTCAGCCAGCGGCGGCGTTGTAGTTTCCTCCACCTCGGCCTCAGGCGGTGGTACCTCTTCAGCCGAAAGCTGTTCCCACAAGGCCCGACCTTCTTCGGCCGTCGCCGTTGGCTCGGCGGCGGTCTCCGACGACTCGGGTTGCTCATCCGACTCCAACCATTCGTCCGGGTGATCACGCTGCTGCGCTTCGGAAGTAATAGGCGTTGGAACCGATTCGGGAGGGCCTGGGGCAGATTCGGACTCGGCCTCATCTGGAGTTTCACCGGCAGCAATGGATGTTAACCAATCGGGGGTGCTTGAGTCAGCAGGAGCCTGTTCTGGAACTTCGGGGCGAAGTTCCTGCAACCAGTCGGGCATCTCGCCCGGCTCGGTTGGGACAGGCTCACCGGGCTCTTTAGTTTCTTCTGCGCGTGCAACCAGGTTCTCCAGCCAGGCAGGGGTCTCGTCCTCTTCCACAGAGTCACGCTCAGGAGAGCCTGAGGCGGCAACCTGATCCTCTTCTTCTTCCAGCAGGTCGTCGCCCACGCCCTGCAGCCAGTCGGGGAGTTCGAACTCTTCGTCTGGTCGCTTCTCGTCGCTCATCATAGACGTGGCATCCTCCTCGTGCAATTTGCTCATCCAATCAATCGCCGGCTCCAGCCTCAAGGAGGGGGGCATGCTCTCGACCGGCGCTGTTGGAGGGGGCTTGAGTTGTGCCCCTTCTATCTCGTCTTCGCCCAGCCGCTCTATCTTTACTGGGAGAGGCAGCAGAGGCAATTTCTCACCAAAGAGGGACTGGGCGACGGTGTTTTCAGGATCTAATGCCTGGGCCAATTTGAGGTGAGGCTCTGCCTCATCTGGTTGAGAGCTCTCCAGCCAGAGAGCGCCAACGATAAGGTTGGCTTTCAGTGCATTGGGAAGTCTTTCCAGGATACGATGGCAGACCTCAGCCGCTTCCAGGTGACGTCCGGCCCGCCACAAGGCTTCCGCGAGCGATGCTTGAACGTCTACCCGGGCCGGGTTCTGTTCCAGGACCGCCTTGAATTCCTGCACGGCTTTGACGTAAAGCCCTCCACGAGCGTAGATGCGGCCCAAAGCTGCTCGCGTGATTTCGAGCTGTTCTACTGCGTCCCCTCGCTGATGGGTATTCAATAACCGACGAAGTTGCATGCGGAGGTCGGAATCACCAGGCGACAGGTCTATGGCACGTTGCATTTGCCAGATGGCTTTGGTTAAATCATTCGTAGCCTGGTAAATTTCGGCCAGTCCAATGCGTGCCGCTACATCCTCCGGGTCGGCACTCAACACACGTCGAAATTGCCGGGACGCCTCCTGATAATTGCCCGCCATCAGCAATGCCTGTCCCAACACGCGGTATCCGTCCACGTATCGAGGATAATGGCGCAGGATGTAACGTGTAATGTGAATAGCCCTGTCAGACTCACCGGATTGGATGAGCGACCTGGCCTCCTCACAATAATCACGCAAAGTGACCTGCTCCATAGGTCATTGCCCCCGAGTACGCTCAAATAGCCGGGCTATTAGGTTCGGCTCACCATAACTATTATGCACTCTTTTAAATAAATTGTCAATGCGACTTCGGTAGGGGTAGATTTTAGCCTCAACAGCATTCCGGCGTGAAAGGCGACCTACTGGTTACGACGCACCACGCCCAGGCCCGCACCCGATGGAAGTTGGAGGCGGCCGGCTTCCATTTTCAAACCCAGGTAAGGATCGTTGATTACATCCAAGTTGCCGTCCAGGTCGGCGAAGTCTACCAGTGGGGCCAGATGGGCAGCAGCGGTGACGCCTATCGAGCTTTCGACCATACACCCCAGCATAACCTGCATGCTCAGCGCCCGGGCCAGGACAATCATACGGCGCGCTTCTCGCAGTCCACCGGCTTTGGTCAGCTTGATGTTGATGCCATCAGCGGCCCCCGCCAAAGGTGGGATATCACTGGCCTGGCGCACGCTCTCATCGGCGATAATCGGCGGCAGGTCGCGGGGGAGTAGCCGGCGCAGGCGGTGCCAATCTTCAACGCTGGCGCGGGGGATGGGCTGCTCGATGAAGAGCAAGTCGTAAGCAGCCAATCGGGGAATGATATAAGCGGCCTCGTCCACACGCCACGCGCTATTAGCATCTACACAAAGCTGGGCGTCGGTCTCGTGGCGAACCAGGCGCACGATAGCCTCGTCGGCCTCCAGGTCACCGGTGCCCAGCTTTAGCTTGAGAATGGGGAAACCCTCAGCCGCCTGCACGCGTCGCCGCAGTTCATCTTCGTCTTCGGTGATGCTGAGGGTGAGTGAGCTGAGGGGAGCGCGCGCCGGATTCAGTCCCCATAGCCGGTACAGGGGCTGGCCGAGTTGTCGCGCCCAATGATCGTGCAGGGCGATATCTATAGCGGCTCGCGCCGGGCCTGGACCGGGGGGGAGCCGGTCGAGAGCGTCTTCCAGCGCCAGCGGATCATCACCCAAGAGGGCGCCAGGATCCAGCCGCTGCAAGTAGGCCACTGTCTCTGCCTGGCTGTAACCGTAATAGGGCACTGGTGAGCCTTCACCCAGGCCATCGCCCAGGTGAACCAGCACGTTGTGGCGCGCAGTACTGGTGCCGTGCGCGATGCGGAATGGGGTTTTGAGATTCAGCGTGATTGGTTCTACGATCAGTTGCATGGGGAGCCTCCCGTTAGAAGTTTACTTCAGCTTTCATGTACAAGTATTATATGGTATTCTATCCATAAAAGTTCAATGAGGAGATCCTATGCGTGCTATCTTACAACGTGTGAAACGAGGCGCTGTATCGGTGGGGGGCCAGACAGTGGGCGCTATCGGCGTTGGTCTGGTGATCCTGGTAGGCAGTACTCACGACGACACCCCCGCCCAGGCCGAGATACTGGCCCGCAAGGTAGCCAACTTACGCATCTTTGAAGATGAAGCAGGTAAGATGAACCTCTCGGCACTAGATGTGGGCGCACAGGCTCTCATTATCTCGCAGTTCACGCTCTACGCCGACTGCCGGCGCGGGCGCCGGCCCAGCTTCACCGAGGCGGCGCGGCCTGAAGTCGCCGAACCGCTGATCGAGCACTTCATCCAAGCATTGCAGGCCGAAGGAATCTCCCACGTTGCCAGCGGCGTATTTGGAGCACTTATGCTGGTCGAAATCCACAACGATGGGCCGGTGACCATCATTCTGGATACTGACGAACTTTAGCTGGCTGGCGCGATGAAGGTGCAGTTACCTCCAACCCAATTTCTACAGGTCGCGTAATCCACCCGACTGCACCCAGGCCAGGCAGTCGGCCAGGGTGCCCTGTAAGCCAGAGTATGGGAAGACGTTGTCGCTCACGCCATCTTTAATCCAATACGTGTACATCCCCACCTGCAGCGCCGGCTCGATGTCATTCCCAAGGTCGTCCCCTATCATTATTGCCTCTTCGGGGCGGCCATCTAATTTGCCCAAAATCTCCCAATAATAGCGAGGATTTGGCTTGCAGAAGTGAGAATTCTCATAAGTAGTGACGAGTTGAAAGGGAAAGTCGAGCACGCCAGCCCAGTCGAGGCGATGTTCGACGGCACGACGCGGAAACATGGGGTTGGTGGCGATGATCACCTTGTATCCCTGGTCGAAGAGAGCTTGAACCAGCGGCCGGGCCTGGGGGCGAGGGCGTGTGTATCGCTTCAAAGCGGGAAAATCCTCTTCGTAGAAGGAGTGGATGATGGAGCGAATTTGCGCCTCAGGCAGCCCGAGGCGCGGGAAGAAATCAGCATCGAAAGCCTGCTGATTGGTGACGGTTGGATCTTGGTTCTTCATCATCACCCGCGTCGAAGAGAGTAACATCTTCACCAACTTATCGGGGGCAATAAAGCGCGCCATGCGGCGGCCCAAGGCCTCAAAGTATGGAGGCAAGAAACGCCCCATATCGTTGTCGAGAAGCGTGTCGTCTAGATCTATCAATATAGTTTGTATCACTGCTGGCCGCCCATTGCAAATTCGAGGATGCGATTGTTGTCAGAGTCGACCACGTACAGGTTATTGGTGGCATCGAAAGCCATGCCCAGTGGCAGGGCAAAAGAGGCGGTATCAAAGCCATACTGGCCAAAGGTCATTACGAACTTGCCCTGGCTGTCAAAGACAAGAATCCGGTAACGTTCCGGATCGCCCACGTACACGTTTCCCTGGCTGTCAACGCGCAGGTAGGGCTTGTTGGCAGGCGACTCGCTCTCCCAGCTCTGAATAGGCCACTCGGCGATAGGAGTGAAATCGGGCGAGAATTTCTGGACGCGCCGATTCCAGGTGTCGGCAACGTAAATGTTGCCGTCGGGGCCAAAGGTAATGCTGGTCGGCTCTTCAAAGCGGCCGAGGGCCACGCCACCGCCACCCCACTGGGCAATGAACTGTCCATCCGGTGTGAACTCTTGAATGCGCTTATTGCCAGTGTCGGCCACATACACGTTCCCCTCAGCGTCGAGAGCGATATCGCGCGGCCCCCAGAAAACTCCAGGCTCAGCGTCGGGCTCGCCTTTTGTATCGGCGAAGTGTCCCCAGGTGGAGATAAAATTACCCTCCTGGTCGAAGACCTGGATGCGATGATTCCAGGTGTCGGCCACGTACACCCGGCCCGCGTCGCTGACGGCAATCCCCCACGGCTCCTGAAACTGGCCTATGCCGGTGCCAGCGCTTCCCCAGGTCCGGACGAAGTTCCCCTGGGCGTCCAGAACCTGGATGCGATTGTTACCACTGTCGGCCACGTACAGGAGGCCGTCGGGGCCGATGGCGATAGCCCGGGGTGCGGAAAACTGCCCCTCTCCCACCCCAGCATTGCCTAAGACGTGCGCAGCCCGTATCTCGCGGTAGCCTTGGGCGTAGGGCTCGATCTCTGCCTGGGTGATAGGGCCGGTTTGATAATCCCATAACTGGTTGAGCACGTCTTTGCGAATGTACATATAGAAGCGGTGGACGTAGGGCCACTCGTTCAACGGCGTCTTGTGGCGGCGGTAAAAGATGATGTTCCACAGCTCTTTTCGGTTCTCTCGGACCTGATCCCACAACGCCTGCCGCGCGGCTTCATCCTGCGCCTGGCTCAGGTCCGGGTAAACATAGGTATGCCAAATTTTTAGAGGCGATTGGTCTTTGTAAGTCTCAATCGGCCACCACACCAGCCGATAGTTAAAGCGGCGGTAGCGATCGCCCAGAAATGGCTTCACCTTTTCCTCATTGGCCGAGCCTACAATGACAATCGGTGCATCAAGTTGCTCCCGGTTGGGGCTGTCGGCGTAGTAGGCACGGTTGGGGTACTCGCGGAAATACCATTCAAAGGGCCAGGTGGAATCATTGTCGTAGGCTATTTTGATCTGTTTGTCGCCAACGGTGCGCCGCGAGATGTCCTCGATTTCGTGCATGGCGAGAGTCACGTCCGGCGAGGCATGGGCGTAGAAGAGATATTCACTCACGTAATCATAGTTGATGAAAGAAACCATCCAGGCAGAACGGAAGGTGAACAAGGCGAGCACCACCACGACTGCAGCGAAGGCCACCCGGCCGGCGAAATACCCTCCCAGCCGCCGGCCATAACGCACCAGGGCATAAACCAGCACCAAGGCTACCACCAGCGCCCCCAGCCACTGGCCGGTGTCGCGCAGATCGAAGAGGGACTTGCCCTGGAAAGGTCGTATGCCGAGGAGCGTCACCAGCGCCACCCCTACCAGGGGCAGCAACAAGGCAAAGAAGGCACCGCCTCGCGCCCACGCCTGCCGCCAATTCACGCCGCTCAATGCGCGGTCCACTGTCCAGGCGGCGAGAAAGATGAAGGGCAACGTCAGGTGCACGGTAAGCCAGGGCATCTTCTCCCCAGCCCAACTGTAGATGAAAAGGGCATCAACGGCCCAGTAGATGAGGAAAGCGACGAAGTAACGCTGAAGGGCTGGGGGCTGCCCGTCCCGGCTTCCCGGCCCGCTGCCCCGTCCCGCGCCTGGCGCGAGCGGGGTCGCGGGAGCGCTGGCCAGGACAGGTCGCCGCGCGGGCTCGGAGGGGCCAGGGGCTGTCTGCTGGCGGTCGTCAGCGGTCAGCGGTCGGCGGTCATTTACCTGCCGCACCAGGTACCACACCCCCCCGGCCGTCCCCACGAGGAGCGGCAAGAACTCGTAGAGAGGCAATAGCAGCATTATGTAGTAATACCATGGCTGACCGCCGCGTTGTACGTCTTGTTGGCGCAGCCAGTAACTCACTGCTCCATAGGTGCCAGAGACGATACCATAAGGGTTAGTGAAGAACGTGGTGTAGAAGAGGATGAACAAGGCAGCGCCGAGCAAGGCTGCCATCCCCAGGGTCCGCATGGGAATTGAACGTACCGCGTCGGTCATCAGGTGGCGGCGACGGGCAGCGCTCAGCGCAAGGGTTGACGCCGCAAAAAACAGTCCCGTCAAGAGTATAACAAATTGGATGAGCTTCCACACCAGCTTGCCATGATTCTCGCGCGTCAAGCCTGGATTATTTGCAAGACGTTCACTGGATGGGGACAAGAACTCGATCACGCGCTGGGCCAGGTTGAGCTGGCTCACATCACCGGGTAGAGTCCCGGCGTTACCGAAAGTCAGCCAGAGGACAATCCCACCCGCGATGACCAACAATGCCAACCCGGCGAAAAACATGGTACGGCGGCCAGCAAGACCAACCCC
>JAHELX010000262.1 GCA_024643945.1 Anaerolineales bacterium | reverse complement strand
AAGCACTCCAGGCCTCACCTCCCAATGAGGCCTTGCTGGATCAGGGCCTGCGTGAGTTTCAGCTTGCCCTGGAACTCGACCCGGGTCTACCTCAAGCGCATTTCAGCCTGGGCGTCGTTTATTCTATGCGAGACCAGTCGCAGGAAGCGATCGCCGAGTTTCAGCGATTTCTGGAGCTCGACGATGGGAGTGATCCTGAAGCTACTAACGCTGCCCAAAACTATCTGACGCAGCTTGAGCAGTAACCTGGAAGTAACCCTTCGGCCGCCTTCTTGAGATCTGAAATCGCCACTTGATATTGCCAAAGGGACAGGGACATGCTCAAGATTACCCGATACGGAGATGTCGCCCGCTTCGATCTGGCGCGCACACTCGCCGGCCGTGGCCGGTACTGGACCACCGTCTATCTGTTGGATGGCCTGCTGCTAGATACGGGTTGCAGCTATAGCGCGCCGGAACTGGTAGCGGCTTTGGCGCATGCGCCCCTGGTCCGGATTGTGAACACTCACAGCCACGAAGACCACATCGGCGCCAACGGCCCCCTGCAACACCAGCGGGAGAGGCTGGAAATCCTGGCCCACCCGTTGGCCTTGCCTGTCCTGGCCGACCCGCGTGGTACCCAACCATTACAACTCTACAGACGCCTACTCTGGGGCTGGCCCGCGCCCTCGAAGGGCCAGCCCATCTCAGATGGCGCGGTGATCGAAACCGAACACTATTCCTTTCAGGTGATCTATACCCCCGGTCACAGCCCCGACCATCTCTGCCTGTACGAATCCCGGCAGGGATGGCTGTTTACCGGCGACCTATTCATAGGTGGTCGGGATCGCGCCTTGCGTGCCGACTACGACATCTGGCAGATCATGGCCTCGCTGAAACGGATCGCCGAGCTGCCGGCCGTGAAGCTCTTTCCCGGAAGTGCCCGGGTGCGCGATAACCCGGCGGGGGCCCTCAAGGCCAAAATCAGCTACCTGGAAGAGCTGGGGGAGCGGGTGTTAGAACTTCACCGCCAGGGCCAGGACGTGCCAGCCATCGCCCGGGCTGTGGGCGGCCGCCCCATGCCGATCGAGTTCCTCACTCTGGGGCATTTCTCGCGACATTGGCTAGTGCTTTCGTACCTGAAGATAAAGGACGAACACTAGCCACGAGCAATATGTCAAGCACTCTTGCAACGTTATCCCTTGTGTGATAAAATAGGTAAAAACCAGAAAACCTCGCGGCCGCTGTCACCAGCCCGAGGCACGGTCAGGACGCTACGGACGACCTGGCAGGCAATAGTCTACTACAACGGGCCGTCCGACGCAAGCCGGGCGGCCCTTGTATTTTGATCAGGAGGAAGGTGACAAATGGTTGCTTTTTTGCTAAGCCCACCCGGTCTCTACTATCTAATCGGTTTTATCTTCATTCTCTCTTTACTCGTCTACTGGAAGCGCGAATCTATCAAGGGGTGGCTCCGCCGCCAGGAGGTAAGTGAGGTCGAACTTGGTACTGGTCCTGTAAAGGTCAAGTTAAGAGGCAAGCAAGAGCCAGGACCAGCTTCCTCCACCGCGGGTGTGAGTTTTGGTGAGGACAACGACTTCAGTGGCGCCAGCATTCGTGGCGTCGTCGGTCGAGACATTTGCGGGGGCACTGCCGCTCCTACAGCCTCTGAAGGTCAAACCCCCGGCGTGGACTTCGGCAAGAGAGGCAAGTTCCGCGATGCGGAGATTGAAGACATTGCAGGGCGCGATATTGTGGAGGAATAGCTGTGCCCATTAACGTCCGCACTGGCTTCGTTGACCGTAAACGTGAACTTGCCCAGTTCCGCCATATGCTGACCGCTGATTCCGATGAACGCATCTTGCTGATCTTGGAACAAGGCGAACGGGGCAAAACCTGCCTCCTCTTACGGTTGTCCTATGAATGCGAGCAAAGGGATCCACCGGTCCCCGTCATCCTACTTGACTTTGACCAGCGCCGGAGCGGGTTGACGGATTACCTCAGTGTAGCGCGAGAGATCCGACGTCAATTAGGCGACAACGACACACCCGATATTTGCGCCTGCGAAGAGATAATCACCCGCCGGTACCCTTTCGTCAACGTGCAGACCGGTCGCGGAGATGCTGGCGTTGACTTCGGCCGGCGTGGACGTTTCAGTGATGCCGATATCGCTGATGTAGCCGGTCGCGATTCTGTTTCGGTCAATATCGGCCACGTCTCCGGAGGGGTGCCACCTGCTGACCTGGCCCAGCAGCGATCCGACATAGGCCGTGCGCTGCGCAGCGACTTGGTCCGCCTCGCCGCCGTGCATCATCGCCTCGTCGTGTTGGTAGACACCTTCGAGCACACTCCCTCGGAGACGTGCGATTGGCTGGAGCGTTGGCTCTTCGAGCCTATGCGTCGCGAACTGGCCCACATTCGAGTCGTTGCCGCCGGTCGTCCCCAATGCCGCGTCTTTTTCGCTCAACCTCGCCTGTGGACCCACATGGTAACCATCATTCATCACTTTGATCCTTTCAGCGACGACGACATCCTGATCCACTTCCGCCAGCGAGGATTATCTATCACCGAAGAGGAGATACCACTTCTGCTCGATCTGGCACGTCCGAGTCCAGCACAGATGGCCTTGGTCGGCGATTGGCTTGAGCAGAGCAGGGGAGGGCGCGATGAACAATGAGGACCTGCACGCTCTCCTCTCCCGAGAGCTATCTGACGAGGAAATTGTCTCTGCTTTGTTGGATCTCACGCTACGGTCTGCTTCGCCCGATGTGGCCGACGCTGTCCGCGTATGCGCTCTCCCCGCCTGGTTCGATGCCGAGTTGCTCTCCCTCCTCACCGGCAAGGATCAACAAGAGGCCGCGGCCTTGGTGGAACGAATCGCCGACTACTCCTTCGTCTTGCCTCGCAAGGGGGGGGGCTACGTCTTCCACGAAGCGACGCGCACTCGGTTACTCGATTGGTGGCAAGAGCCCGATTGCCAGAAACGATTTGTCACTCTCAGCGAGCGGCTGGCCGAACGCTACCTGGCCCTGGCTCGCGAGCAGGGCGCCCGTCTGAACGGCCCCGACTACATAGACGCCTTGGCTATGCTGGATGCTTCCTATCTCAATATCAAAGCTGCCTGGGAAGATGTCGTCAAGGTAGGGAATTGGGAGATGATAAAGAGTTTTCCTTCCGCTTTGGCCAGCTATCAAAGCCAACGCGGCCTGTGGAAGGAAAAACGAGCCTGGGCGCAAGAAGGGCTGTCTGCCTGTGAGCATCTGGGGGACCAAACTGGGTGGGCTGATATGAAAATCACCTTGGGCAACGCCTATAGAAATTTGCCCACGGGGGATCGGGTCGCCAACCTGGAGAAGGCCATCCAGTGCTACCAGGAAGCGCTGCGCGTCTATACGCCGGAGGCTGCGCCCTTCGACTACGCGATGACCCAAAACAACTTGGGCGCTGCCTACGCGGATTTGCCCACGGGGGATCGAGCGGCCAACCTGGAGAAGGCTATCCAGTGCTACCAGGAAGCATTGCGCTTTCGTACCCCGGAGGTTGCGCCCTTCGAGTACGCAAGGACCCAAAACAACCTGGGCAACGCCTACTGGAATTTGCCCATGGGGGATCGGGCGGTCAACCTGGAGAAGGCTATCCAGTGCTACCAGGAAGCGCTGCGCTTTCGTACCCCGGAAGCCGCATCCTTCGAGTACGCGAGGACCCAAAACAATTTGGGCGCCGCCTATAGCGCCCTGGATCGCTATCAGGAGGCCATCGACGCCTACCAAAAGGCTATCGAAGCTGATCCCAAATATGCTCTTCCCCACGACAATTTGGCTGGCGAATATTTGAAACTCGGTAGACTGGATGAGGCTGAGGCAGAATTCCTAGAGCGGATACGCCTATCACCGGACGATGCTCTCTATGGCGAGGTGAGTTTAGGGTGCATAGCTTTTCACAAAGGCGAGGTTAATGCGGCTCAGGATTACTTCGAGCGGGCGCTTGCTATCTGGGACACTGCTCGGCAACATCGTGTTCAAAGCAATTTTAGCTTGTTGGAAAACAAAGCCCTTGCCCTTCTCGGCGTCGGCCGCCCCCAAGAAGCGATTGCAACGTTGCATAGGGCCTTGGAGCAGCGGCTTCCCACTGATACGATTGACCTTTACCGGTACGACCTCCTTGCTACGGCTCCGGAATCCCTCCGCGGCCTGGAAGAGTTCGTATCGTTGCTGCGCCAGGCCGCTGGTGAGAACGACGGCCGAGAGCCCACAGATTAACCCGAACCGCCCAGGTTGCCTGCCTTATGACGTTTAAGAAAATAATTCGGGTACGAGAGCCGCCTTCGGCGCCCGATCGCCTTGGAATGAATTCTTGGAATGAATTCCAAGGCTGGTACGGAAAGTGCGTTGAAAACGCACTTGTTGTACGCACATTTCCACACGTTTAGCCTGTTTTAACAGGCTTTGTAGTAGCAGCCTGCGATTTCAATCGAAGGCGGTCGCCGGCGGCGCACATCCACCACTGTTACCGGTTTATTTTCTTAAGCTTCATCAGGCTGCGTATCGAGGGATTCCCTTCGGCCCAGCCTCACCTGTGCCTGCGCCCCAGGTGCAGGCAGGGCGGGCCTCGTCGTTTCGTACCCCGTACGGGGCACTTCGCTCCTCGGAATGACAGGTGGTGTAGGGTAACGAGAGCGCCATGTTGCTTCTGTTATAGCCCGAATTTACGTTGTCTTTACCTTACTTTCACGCTAAATTTACGCAAAAAGACCCCAACGTGTGCTAAAGTATTACCAGGCAAGAATTTATTGACAAGTAGCTAGGCGCTGTCCTCACCAACGCGGGTGCTGGGACCGTCGCTCAGCATTTCTTGCCCTGGAGGGAACCTATGGGCGACCTGTTCGGTTCCTGAAATCTCCCCTGTGAACACTGCCCTCGATCTTACCCTCCATTCGTAATCAACCTGTAACCGCAAATTCAGTCGAAATATGCTATAGTTATATCAGTGTAGAGTTTTCGCCATGAGAAACATGATGGACCTCCCGCAAGCTTTATTTAAAAACCGATGGTTTCGCCTGGGTAGTTCCCTTGCGCTGGCTTTTGCTCTGGCCTCGATTTTACTTTTTATGCCTGTCGCGGCAGGTAAAACGATCCGTGTGCCCCTGCCGGCGCTGCCTCATTCTGGCCTGGAAACTTCCAACCGGCATTCCGGCACAACCCTTGACCTGCCTCTGCCTATCGGCGCCCCGAGGGTTGGAGCCACTGGCGGCCTGACCATTACCAAAATTGCTGATGCCTCTATTGTGGACCAGGGCGGGGTGCTGACCTACACCCTGACCGTGGCCAACCAGACCGGTTCCAATCTGGAGGGTGTCATCATTGTAACTGACACCCTCCCAGCCAACACAAGCTGTGGCACTGTTTTTGCCTCATCCGACGGCAGATGGTTTGGCAACGACGTGTTATGTGATAACGGGCAGGCAACATGGGTATTCCCAGGGGGATCTTCCTTTGGTGTTTTTACCAATGGGACCCGCGTTGACCTGGTTTACACGGTTTTGGTTGACGAGCCTTTGCCCAACCAGAGCCAGATTGTCAATGCCGCTTTCAGCTACGGTGTTTCGGCCACGACTTACGCCGATTTAGGCACGATAGATGTGACGACCACCGTCAATGCCCCCGAGTGGCAGATCAGTAAATCAGTCACTCCCACCCCCAGCGTTCAGGCCGGCGATTCTCTAACTTATACATTTCATATTACCAATGTGGGCGCTTTGGCTACCAGCGGCACCTTTTACATGGTAGACACCATCCCCGACCATACGCGCTTCGATTCGGCCAGCGGCAGCTATGTGCAGTCGGGCATCCTGCCCGGGGACATCATCACCTGGACCCTCTCCACTCCCCTGGCGCCGGGCCAGGCGACCGCCACCAACCTGGTGGTACAGGTGGATTCCCCGCTCACTAATGGCCTCACCATCACCAATGCCGGCTATCGAGTTTTTGGAGCGAACGTGTACAGCGGCGCGCTGGGAGCCCCGGTGACCAGCAGGGTGCGCAGCCAGTCGCAGTTGCAAGCCAACAAGCGGGCTAATGCACCTACGGTATCGGCCGGGGACTTGATCACTTACACGCTGACCGTCGCCAACCTGGCCTCGGCCAACGGCCCGGCGCAAGATGTGGTCATCACCGACCCGCTGCCACTCGAGGTGTTATATGAGGCAATGGGCTTCATACCGCCAGCTACGGGGACGGTGGATCATCCCATCTTGGGCAACAGCGGCGTGGTGACGTGGACGTTGGCCAACGCCATCCAACCTGGCGACTCTATTCAGGTTTACCTGGTGGGCCGGGTGACCAGCCCCCTGGCCAATGGTACGTCTTTGACGAACACCTGCACAGCCAGTGCCGCCAACGCCCTGGCCCCGGCCACCTGCCCGCCCCTGACCAACATCGTGAAAAGTGCGCCCGCCCTGAGCCTGGACAAGTCGGTCACGCCTTCTGCCAATGTGTCCCCGGAGGGGACGGTCACCTACACGCTGGTCATCAGCAACACCGGCAACGAGACGGCTACCGGCGTGACCATCACCGATACCCTGGGCCTTGCTTTTATCCCGCAGGGGGTCACCTGGACCGGCGTGACGGTGCCGGGGCGGCCCACCTATGGGACGCTGGGCACCCAGACCCTCGTTTTCACCGCCAGCGCGCCCCTGATTCCCGGCACCTATTACAACACGGCCATCACCGCCACCTACGCCAGCCGCCAGGTGACGGAGACCAACCTGGCACCTATCGTCGTCGGCGCGCCTGATCTGCGAATTCGCAAGTCGGTAACGCCCGCTGCGGTGATCGCTGGCGATGTGCTGACCTACACCATCATTTACAGCAACGCCAGCGGCGCACCGGCGACCGGCGTCTGGATCACCGACACGCTGGGGGCAAATCTGACCTTCGAAAGTGCGTCGCCCCCGCCGTACGTGTCGCAAGCGCCCAACTACGCCTGGTACGTGGGGGCGCTCAGCCAGGCAGATGGGGAGGGGACTATCGTGGTCACCGCTCGCGTCGCGCCTGATACGCCCAACGGAACGCTGGTGGGCAACTCGGTAGTCATGACCAGTGAGCAGGGGGTGGGCGCCAGCCATGGGCCGGTTAACGCCACGGTGCTGGCGCCTGAATTGCACGTCGTCAAGTCCGACGCCGGCTACGACCCGATCGACGCGGGTGGGGTGCTGACCTATACTATCACTTATTCCAATACGGGGGGTGCCGATGCCCACAACGTGCGCATTACCGACACCTTGGACGCCAACGTGAGCTTTGCTGGGGCCTCGCTGACTCCACTCGCATCCTCATCACCGCCGGATTATGTTTGGCTCATCGGGAACCTACCCGCCAACTCCGGCCCGCAAACACTGACGGTGGCCGTCACGGTCGACCGGCCGTTGGCCAACGGAACCGTCTTGGCGAACGACGTTACCATCAAGGGGGACGAACCTTTCTCGGATAGCGACCACATCACCACCATGGTTCAGAGCGCGCCCGCCTTCCAGGTGAGCAAGACGGCCTGGCCAAGCCCGGCGACGCCTGGCCAGCCTCTCACGTATACTATCGTCTTCACCAACGTGGGCAATGCCGTCGCCAGCGGCGTGCGCATCACCGATACCTTGGACAGCCACGTCATCTTCCAGAGCAGCGTCCCCGGCATCAGCGGCAGCGCCGGGAACCAGGTTTATTGGGACTGGCCGGGCCTCGTCGGCCTGGATGACCCGCAGACGATCCTCGTCACGGTGCTGGTCACCTCGCCGCTGGCCAATGGTACCCTCTTGTGGAACAGCGTCGAGGTGGGCAGCGGCCAGGGAGGGGCTGATATCGCCAGCATCTCCACGCCGGTTCAGAGTGCGCCGGAGCTGCACGTCACCAAGACGGCCACGCCTTCAGTGGTGCAACCGGGTCAGACCATCACCTACAGCATTTATTATTCCAACACGGGCACGGCAACCACGGACGCGGTCATCACCGACGTTCTGGA